>JACOVQ010000015.1 GCA_016177225.1 Candidatus Zambryskiibacteriota bacterium | reverse complement strand
TTAATTCTAACTGTCCTACTTCAAAGGTATCTGGGGTAGGAATCCTGGTTCTGGTAGAACTGCCGATGAAAATCGGCCTCTCCATCAGAACCGGGAATAATTCCTGTGTTCTTCGAAAAAGGAGAGAAAAAATGAAAACACCCACTGGACACAAAACCAAAGCCGATTTTTCCGGATTGAGTCTCGGGGAGTTTCTCGGCTCTGCGGAAACTTTTGATAAAAGCTGGAACAATCGCAGGGTCAGAATAATGACCCGGGAAGAGTTAAACAAAGACTGGGGTGGTTGTTTGCCGTCGGGGAGCGCTCTCAAGGATGACGTTGAGCGCGTCAACCCCGCGATGATAGTTGCCATTGATGCTGTGGGTGAAGTCAGCTTTCCTCATCCCCAGCGCTTACGGCTTGTCGAGTACTACGTCGCAAGTTAGGTTATCTTGGGTTTCTGACTTTCCCAAGTAAAACATAAGAAGTCTCCTCATGAGTGGTGGTCAACTCTAAGTCCGGACAGCAGTGTCTCGGGCTTTTCTTTTGTCTAAATTTCTATACATTATTTTTACATGGTCGTGTATTTATAATGTATATAGTTTGGTATTTGGAATTTAAAATTTTGAGATTGTTTAGTATTTAGAAATTAGGATTTAGGATTTGCTCGATAGTCAATATTTATGGTAATGTACTCCCATGTTAAAAATGCGATTGCAGAGAGTGGGAAGGACACATGAGCCGGCGTTTCGGCTTGTTTTGACCGAGTCTAAAAACTCGACCAAGAGCGGCCGCTTTAAGGAAATCCTCGGTTCTTACGACCCTAGGAAATCCACCGACTCTCTAAATGCCGACCGCATCAAATACTGGCTCTCTCAAGGCGTCACTCCGACTGCTACCGTTAATAATTTGCTCGTTACTCACCAAATTATCAGCGCGCCTAAAATCAATGTTTCTGCAAAACCCGCCCGCCACGGCTCCGCCGTAGGCGAGTCGGGCGGGTCTAAAAAGACTTCTACAGCTCCAAGTGATAAAATACAACCATGATTGACGACGTTGGATTTCTGGAATTTATTGTAAAGGGACTTATTACTCGACCGGACGAAGTCAAAATAAAAAGGACGGTAGATGAGATGGGCGTATTAATGACGCTTGATGTGCATCCCGACGATATGGGCAAGATTATCGGCCGCGGAGGCAATACTGCCAAGGCGATTAGAATTCTTCTGCGAGTAGTGGGGATGAAAAACAATGCCCGCATCAATCTCAAAATAAACGAGCCAACAATGGCTTATGAAAAGCGCGCATTTGATAATCCGGTCTCAAATGTTCCGTCAAAAACATTGGATGAGGCTATGGAAGACATGGATTTGTAAATGGAATTTTATATCGTAACTCTCTTTCCTAGTGCGTTTCAGTCCTATTTGGGGGAATCTATTTTAAAACGCGCGATAGAAGATAAAAAGATAAGAGTCTCGTTTTATAATCCGCGGGATTTTGCGGAGAATAAATGGAATAGAATCGACAGGCCTCCGTATGGCGGCGGACCCGGTTTGGTAATCGAAGCACTTCCTGTTGTAGCCGCCATCGCTAAAGCTATGGCGCGCCGAAGAGAGCAAGATGTAAAAATTATTTTCTTAAGTCCTCGAGGAAAACAATTTACAAATGAGTATGCCTCAAAAGTTTCGAAAAAATATAAACATGTCATAATTGTCTGCGGACGCTATGAAGGCATTGACGCCAGAGTGAAGAAAATTTTCAAAATGGATGAAGTGTCCATCGGGCCATTTATACTCACTGGTGGAGAGTTACCAGCCATGTTGGTCGTGGATGTCATAGCTCGGCAAATACCAGGAGTATTGGGTAATGTTAATTCTATAGAAGAGAGCAGGGTATCGACTTCGGAAGTCTACACCCGCCCGGAAATACTTAAATATAAAAGCAAATTTTACCGCGTGCCCAAAATTCTCCTTTCCGGCCACCGCGCCAAAATTGAAGAGTGGAAACGGAAAAAAGCCAAGGGGTTGCATAAAAAATAGGGGGGTGTAATATGGTCCCTAACTTCGACCTGCCCGCCAAAGCCTGAGCTTCAGGCGATGGCAGGCGGGACTGATTGAGTTACGGCGGCAAACGGAGTCGATTTTCAACCTCTAAAAATTTCATAATTTTAGATTTTTTTAATGCCCAAAACAAGTGTAAACCCTTCGACTTCGCTCAGGGTAAAGAAATACTTCGGCCGCTTCAGGAAGTCTCTCGCGGAGATTCCTAACTTGGTCGTTTCCCAAATCGAATCTTTTAAGTGGCTTGTGGAACAAGGCCTCAAAGAAGTCTTTGAAGAATTTTCTTCCATCAAGGATTTTTCCGAAAGAAAATTTCAGCTTGATTTTGTCAGTTTCGAGTTGGCCGAGCCGAAAATTGATGAATATGTTGCTAAGGAGAAAAAACTTTCATACGAGGCGCCCCTCAAAGTCCGTGTCCGCTTGAAGAATCTTATTCAGAAGACGGAAAAAGAGCAGGAAATATTCATGGCCGATTTTCCGCTCATGACCTCGCACGGCACTTTCATCATCTCCGGTATCGAGCGCGTTGTGGTCCCTCAGCTGGCGCGCTCGACTGGAGTTTCTTTTACCGCTCAGGAACTGAAGGGTAAGAAAACTTTTGGCGCCAAAATTATTCCCGCTCGCGGCGCCTGGATTGAGCTTGAGACCGACCTTGATGGCGTTATCTATATCCGCATCGATAGGAAGAGAAAGTTTCCCGTAACCACGCTCTTGCGCGTTTTTGGAGTCGAGACTAACGAAAAAATTCTCAGTCTCTTTGCGTTCCTGCCCGAAGCCGCCCATTTCTTAGGTAAGACCTTGGCCAAGGACCATACCACGAGCGTTGACGAAGCCGCCATAGAAATTCATAAGAGATTGCGCGATGGCGATTTGGCCGCCGCTGATAATGCCCGCGATTTCATCAAATCGATTTTTGATAAAGAGCGCTACGACCTCTCGCGCGTCGGGCGGTTCAGATTTAATAACCGTTTCGGCGTCAAAGAGACTACTAAAGAGATTGAAAGGAGAACTCTTTCCCTTTCTGACTTGGTCATTATCATTTCACATATTGTTCACTTAAACGCTACTCCAAACTCTATAGAAGACGACATTGACCATCTCGGTTCTCGCAGAGTGCGCTTGGTCGGAGAACTTTTCCAGCAGAAGATTCGTGTGGGTATGGCCCAAATCAAGAGAAACATTCAGAATAGAATGTCTACCATTGATACCGACATCACTCTGCCGGTGCAATTTATCTCTCCCAAACCTTTACAGGCTAGGATGAAAGAATTTTTTACCACCAACCAGCTCTCCCAGTTCATGCAACAGACTAACGTCTTGGAGGAGCTAGAACATCTCCGCACCGTCTCAGCACTTGGTCCGGGAGGCCTTAACCGTGCTCGCGCGGGTTACGAAGTGCGAGACGTCCATCCTTCTCATTATGGACGCCTTTGTCCCATTGAAACTCCCGAGGGTCCAAACATCGGTCTGATTTTACGCTTGGCTTCACATGCCCGCATCAACGACTTCGGCATGATAGAGACTCCTTATGCTGTTATTGAAAAAGGCAAAATTACGGGAGAGATTAAATATCTTAACGCCCTTGAAGAAGAGAATTTCAACATCGCTCATGCGGCCACCAGAGTGGAAAATAACGTTATTATCCCAGACATAGTGGAAGTACGAACCAAAGGCAAGCCTCAGACGGTGGCTAAAAATGAGGTTCATTACATGGATGTGGCCACTAATCAAGCTTTCTCCATTGCAACTTCCATGATTCCTTTTTTGAATCACGATGATGCCAACCGCGCGCTTATGGGTTCTAATATGCAAAAGCAGGCTACTCCGTGCGTAGTGCCGGAAGCGCCTCTTGTAGCTACCGGCATTGAAGAAGTGGCCATACGCGATACCGGTCGAATCATTTTTTCTCCAACCAGCGGTGTCGTGTCTTACGTCGACGGCAAATTGATTATCGTTAAAGATGACAAAGGCAAAGAGCATAAATTTCCGCTGGTAAATTTTTCCATGACCAATGGCTTTACGGCTTTCCATCAAAGACCTTCCGTAGAATTGGAAGAGAAGGTAAAAAAAGGAACTGTTTTGGCGGACACTTCTTCCTCTGCCGGCGGCCAAATGTCTGTCGGTCAGAATGCTCTGGTCGCTTTTATGTCATGGTCCGGGGCTAATTACGAAGATGCCATTATTATCTCTGAGCGATTGGTTGAAAAAAGTAAATTTACTTCCATTCATATCGAAGAATTTGAAGTTACGGTTCGCGACACTAAACTTGGTCCGGAAATGACCACTTGCGATATTCCAAATGTCGGTGAATCAAAATTAAAAAATTTGGCCGAAGACGGCATTATCCACGTCGGCGCGGAGGTCAGGCCGGGTGACATTCTCGTCGGTAAAATCACGCCAAAGGGTGAATCGCAGCTTACTCCCGAAGAAAGGCTTTTGAGGTCGCTTTTCGGCGAAAAGGCTCGCGATGTCAAAGACACTTCCAAGCGCATGGAAGGCGGCAAGAGAGGACGAGTTATTTCAGTACAAGTTTTTTCCAGAGAAAAGGGCGACAAGTTGGATTCCGGAATTTTAAGACGCATTCATATACAGGTAGCTCAATTGAGAAATGTTTCTGTGGGTGACAAACTCGCCGGACGGCACGGCAATAAAGGAGTTATTTCAAAAATCTTGCCGGTGGAAGAAATGCCCTACATGGCCGACGGTACTCCCATCGACATCATTCTCACTCCGCTCGGCGTGCCCTCAAGAATGAATCTCGGCCAGATTCTTGAAATGCATCTCGGTCTTGCCGCTCACACTTTAAATTATCAAGCCATCGTGCCTCCGTTTGCCGGCGCTTCGGAAGAGGAAATCAAAGAAGAGCTCAAGAAAAGCGGTCTCTCGTCATCCGGTAAAGTCAAGCTTTTTGACGGCCGCACCGGCGAAGCCTTCAACCAAGATATTGCCATCGGTTATATGTATATTCTTAAACTTCATCACATGGTTGAAGATAAAATTCACATGCGTTCCATCGGACCGTACTCTCTCATCACTCAACAGCCGCTTGGAGGTAAGGCTCAAAACGGAGGCCAGCGCTTTGGAGAAATGGAGGTTTGGGCTTTGCTTGGCCACGGCGCGGCGCATACTTTGCGCGAAATGCTTACCATTAAGTCCGACGATATCTTAGGACGCTCGGCGGCTTTCGACGCCATCGTGAAAGGAGAAAAGATTCCTGAGCCGCATCTTCCTGCCTCATTCCACGTGCTTTTAAATAACCTTCGAGGGTTGTCTCTCGATGTGGAATTGGACTATGAGAAAAAGCCAAAGTCCGATAATAGACAAACGTAATGATTATAGATAATAAAAAATCTTCGGAGAGAAGCTATTTCGATACCATCTCGATTAAATTAGCTAGTCCTGAACGCATTAAAGAGTGGTCGTATGGAGAAGTTACCAAACCGGAGACCATCAATTACCGCACTCAAAGAAGCGAAAGGAACGGTCTTTTTGATGAAAAAATCTTCGGCCCGGACAGAGAGTTTGAATGTTATTGCGGCAAATACCGCGGTATTCGATATAAAGGCATCATTTGCGAAAAATGCGGCGTTGAAATCACTCGTTCCATAGTGCGCCGCGAACGCATGGGTCACATCGAGCTTGCCACTCCGGTCTCTCATATCTGGTTTTTGAAAAATGTGCCATCGAGAATTTCTCTCGTCATGGGCATCCCCGTCGTCGACCTTGAAAAAGTAATTTACTTTGCAGGCTACATCATCATTTCTGTATCGGCCGCCGAGAAAGAAAAGGTATTGAAAGATTTGGAATCTGAATTTAAAGCTAAAGTAAAAACTCTCCAGGATGAAAAGAGCAAAGCCGCTCTCAAAGAGCTTGCTCTGGCAACCCGCCGCGATATCGAATCGCTTGTACCCGGCAGAGTGCTTGATGAAGTGGAGTATCATCGCTCTACGGTTAAATATCCGACGATTTTTGAAGCTGACATTGGCGCGGAAGCCGTCTATAATATTTTGAAAAGCATTGACCTGCATAAGCTGAAAAAAGAATTAGAACAAGAGATTGAGAAGGCTCCGTCAACCGAACTTTCAAGACTAAATAAGCGGGCTTCGACCGTGCAGTGGATGATAAATTCGAGCGTCAGACCGGAATGGATGTTTTTAAGCCGTATTCCTGTCATCCCTCCGGCCATTCGTCCGATGGTGCCGCTCGATGGAGGCCGTTATGCCACTTCGGACGTTAACGACTTGTATCGCCGCGTCATTAATCGCAACAACCGCTTGAAAAAGCTTAAAGAAATTAACGCACCGGACGTAATTTTGCGCAATGAAAAAAGAATTCTTCAGGAAGCCGTCGACGCTTTGATAGACAACACTATTCGCCATTCAAGCGCGGCGGGTTCGCAGTCTCAGCGCAGGCCTCTTAAATCGCTTTCCGACAATCTCAAAGGCAAGCGCGGTCTTTTCCGCCAGAATCTTTTGGGCAAGCGCGTCGATTATTCCGGCCGCTCCGTGATTGTCGTTGGCCCGGAATTGAAGCTTCATCAGTGCGGTTTGCCCAAACACATGGCGCTCGAGCTCTTCAAGCCGTTTATCATCTCGGAACTTCTGCACCGCGAACTGGCCTACAACATTCCGGGCGCGAGGCGATTAATAGAAGACGCCATTCCGGAAGTATGGGCCATTCTTGAAGAAGTGATTCGCGATAAATACGTGCTCTTAAACCGCGCGCCCACTCTCCACCGACTGGGTATTCAGGCTTTTCAACCAGTACTTATCGAAGGCAATGCCATCCAGCTTCATCCTTTGGTCTGCACCGCTTTCAACGCCGACTTTGACGGCGACCAGATGGCCGTACACGTGCCGATTACCGAAGAAGCTCAGGCCGAAGCAAAACTTGTCATGGCCGCCGACAAAAATATTTTGAAGCCTGGTAATGGCGAACCGGTGGTTTCGGCCAAACTTCTCGATATTGTCTTGGGAATTTATTGGGTCACCCGCCTTATCGCGGGAGAAAAAGGGGAAGGCAGATATTATTCAAATCCCAACAGCGCCATTACCGCTTACGAATTCGGCGTGTTGGATTTGCGTGCTAAAATTCATGTTTTGCCAACCGATACGGAACAATACAAAGCTTTTGACGGGAAAATTTTTGAGACTTCGGTAGGACGTCTTTTATTCAATGCTGTTTTACCTAAGGATTATCCGTTTCTAAATCAGGAAATGACCCGCAAAAAGATGTCCGAGCTTGTTGACGACTTGATTACTCGTTACGGTATCGAAAACATCCCTATGATTATGGACAAAATCAAGGAATTTGGCTTCAAGTACGCAACTATTTCGGGAGTCACTTGGGGACTGGAAGATGTCAAAATTCCGAAAGGTAAGGCCGATATCATCAAGCGCGGCTGGTCGGCGGTAAACGAAGTAGTCAACCAATATAGAGAAGGTCTTCTTTCCGACCAAGAGCGCCGGGTGAAGTCGGTGGAAATCTGGCAAGACATTAAGTCGGAAGTGGAAAAATTAATGCCAAGCACTTTGGGAGAAAAGGATTCCGTTCATGACATGATTTATTCCGAAGCTCGAGGTGGATTCGGGAACTTGTCTCAAATGGCGGGTATGAAAGGCGTCATTGCTTCCATCTCCGGCGAATCGCTCGAGTTTCCAATTACCTCATGTTACAAAGAGGGACTGACGCCGCTTGAATACTTCATTACCACTCACGGCTCGAGAAAAGGTCTTACTGACACCGCGCTCAACACTGCCAAAGCCGGCTATCTTACCAGAAGATTGTTCGATGTCGCTCAGGACGAAATCATTACCGAAGAAGATTGCGGCACCAAAGTTGGCACTATCATTCATCGAAAGACCGCCTCTGGCATCGCTATACCGCTTTCTAAAAATATTAAAGGAAGATTCCTCGCGGCTGACCTTGCCGATAAAGATAGTGACATTATGTACAAAAAAGGCAGTCTCATTTCCAAACCGGATGCGGAGAAAATAGAAAAATCTGCCGTCGAATCGGTACACGTGCGCTCACCTTTAGGCTGCGCTTCCATTCACGGTCTTTGCAAAGTTTGTTACGGAGTAGACTTGGGTAATGGAAGACCGGTAGAACTCGGCGAAGCGGTCGGTACCGTGGCCGCTCAAGCCATCGGCGAGCCGGGCACTCAGCTGACCATGCGCACTTTCCATGCCGGCGGTATTGCTTCGGTTGGCGGGGACATTACGGCTGGTCTTCCTCGTGTCGAAGAAATATTTGAAAAGAGGAAGCCTAAAAATCCGGCAGTGGTTAGCCATATTTCTGGCATCATTTCTGAAATCAAAGTGGTCGGCTCTGACAGAATCATTATCGTCACTCCCGAAGCGGGAGAAGTAAAATCTAAAAAACTCGATAATGAATATGTCGTGCCGATATCCCGTTCCTCGCTTGTTCATGTTGGCCAAGAAGTAAAGAAGGGAAACATTCTTACCGACGGTTCCGTAGATTTGGATGAACTCTTCCGCTATGCCGGCAAAGAAAAAACGGAGAATTACATTATTCACGAAGTTTCCAAACTCTATGAGCTTCAGGGAGCCGCCGTTTCTCACAAACACATCGAGCTGATTGTGCGTCAAATGTTTAGCAGGCGCAGAATAAAAAATCCCGGCGACACGCGCTTTACCAAAGGGGATATTGTGGAAATTGCCGAACTTGCCGAAATTAATCTCGTTGCAAAAACAAAGGGTTTCAAAGAAGCCGAGGCCGACTCTGTCATTATGGGTATTACCGAAGTTTCGCTCTCTAGAGCAAGCTTCCTTTCCGCCGCTTCCTTCCAGCATACTCCTCGAGTATTAATCCAAGCGGCTATTCGAGGAGCGAAGGATACTCTTTCCGGACTCAAAGAAAATGTTATTATTGGTCGCCTCATTCCGGCTGGAACAAGCTTCAAGGGAGGATATAAAGAAAAATTGATATGCGAGGCGATAAAGAAACGGTCAAAGAACGTCTAGATATAGGTGAAATTATCTCCGGCTACGTTAAATTGGAAAAAGCCGGAGCTAACTTAAAAGCGCGTTGCCCGTTCCATAACGAGAAGACCGCCTCTTTTTTCGTTTCGCCGACTCGCCAATCTTTCTACTGTTTCGGTTGCGGAGCGAAGGGAGACATATTTTCTTTCGTAGAGCAAATCGAAGGATTGGATTTTCTGGCCTCGCTTAAAATGCTTGCCGAGAAAGCCGGTGTGGAGCTTGAGTATGAAACTCGCGGCGACAAAGGAGAGAAAGAGAAAATTCTTGAAATTCTTGAAGCCGCGGCAAAGTTCTTTGAAAAACAGTTGTGGGAAGAAGAGCCGGCGCTTCGCTATATCAAATCCCGAGGCATAAACCAGGAAACTGTCAAAAAGTGGCGTATCGGTTATGTACCTGATGAGTGGCGGCTACTCTACAGCCGTCTAATTGAGAGTAATTATGATAAAAACATTATTCTCAAAGCTGGTCTCGCAAAAATCAGCACGGAAAAAATCTCCGAACCTTATGATGTCTTCCGCAACCGCATAATCTTCCCGCTCTTTGACGTAAATGGGAGAGTCATAGCATTTTCCGGTCGCGCATTGTCAAAAGATACGGAGCCAAAGTATCTAAACAGTCCGGATACGGCAGTCTTCACCAAAGGCGAAGTACTTTATGGACTCGATAAGGCTAAAGATGCAATAAGAAAGAGAAATTATGCCGTCTTGGTGGAAGGTCAAATCGATTTAGTGCTTTCTCATCAAACTGGAGTGCCTAATACCGTCGCTTCTTCCGGCACGGCCTTTACCCAAACTCATCTTGAAAGGCTAAAGAGGCTATCTTCAAGAATAATTCTTGCTTTCGACGGCGATAAAGCGGGAGTGACGGCGGCCGAGAAAGCTGCTATTCTCGGAATCTCCTTGGGCTTTGAAGTAAAAATCGCGAAATTGCCGGAAGGTTCCGACCCCGCCGAAGTAATTGCTAATCCGCCTTCCGGCGGATTAGAGGAATGGAAAAATATTTTGCGGGAGTCAAAGCCCGCCATAGAATTTTTCCTCTCGGAACTTGAAAACAAAGAGAAAGATTTGCGGAAGCTCGGTAAATTAATCGTAGACAAATTGCTGCCGATGATGGCTCTGCTGAAAAGCTCCGTCGAACAATCGTTCTTCGTCTCGCTTGTCGCCAAGCATACGGGGATAAAGGAGCAGGTGCTTTGGGATGACTTGAAGACCGTGAAGATTAAGACCTCACCCAATCCTCTCCTTGAGCAAGGAGAGGGTGGACGAAGTCCGGATGAGATGAAGAATCATAGAGAACTTATTGAAGAAAGATTAAAAGAAATTAAGCTGTGGGGGAAAGAAATGCCTCTGGAAAGTGAAGAGGCTGAACTTCAAGCACATCTCGATACAATTATTCTAAGTGACGAGCTACAAAATTTTCTTGCGGAACTTGCCCGCGCCGAATCCAGCAAGAATACAAAGAGTATTGCCGAGCTTGCCAAAAAAATTAAAGAGACGCATAGAAAAATCGCCGCTCTAGAAGAGAAGAAGAAGTTAATGTAAAATTTAATACTACGTTGAAAAAACAAAAAAAACAAAAAAATAAAAAGCAGGCAAAAAAAGCAGTCAAAAAGACTATTAAAACTGCCTCATCGGCAGTCCGCCGAAGAGGCGGAAAAACTAAGGCCAAGGCGAAGAAAGTTACATCAAAAAAGAAATTAGATGAAATGCTCAGAATGGAGCGTTTGGTTAAAAAAGGCAAAGAAAGAGGGTTTGTTACTTACGATGAAATTTTAAAAGAATTTCCCACGATTGAGACAAATATTATTCTCTTGGACGAGCTTTATGAGAAGCTTCACGCTCTTGGCATCGATATCTTGGAGGGAGGCGGACTGCTCGAAATGCCGGAACTCGAGCCTGACAAAGCTCATACGTATTCGAGAGGCGATTCTTCTTACGATTCCATCCAAATGTATTTGCGGGAAATCGGCCAATATCCGCTTATTGCCGGTTCAATGGAGAAGGAACTGGCCAAGCGCATAGAAGCTGGAGATATGGATGCGAAGAACTTACTGATGAAAGCCAATCTTCGCCTAGTGGTTTCTATTGCCAAAAAATATGCCAATAGAAGTCCGGACTTAACGCTTCTCGATTTAATTCAAGAAGGAAACTTAGGTCTGCATAAAGCGGTGGAGAAATTCGACTGGACTAAAGGCTTCAAATTCTCGACGTATGCCACTTGGTGGATACGCCAGGCTATTACTCGCGCGCTTGCCGACCAATCGCGCACTATCCGCGTGCCGGTGCATATGGTTGAGACAATCGCCAAATATAAGCAAGTCGTAAGAAGGCTGACGCAAGATTTAGGAAGAGAACCCTTGCCGGAAGAAATTGCTCTTGAGATGAATATTGATGTGGAGAAAATTTATCAGATAGAAAAAATTGACCAATCAACCGTATCGCTTGAAAGTCCGGTTGGAGATGAAGATGACGGAAAGAGTAAGCTTGGAGACTTTCTGGCAGACGATAAAGTGCTTTCTCCAGACCAAGATTCTTCTCGCAGGATTATTACCGACCAAGTGCGCGAGATTCTCGGTGATCTTCCCGCCAAGGAGAGAAAGATTCTAGAAATGCGCCATGGATTACTCGACGGATACACCCATACGCTTGAAGAAGTGGGCAAAGTTTTCGGCGTCACCCGCGAACGCATCCGCCAAATTGAAGCAAAGGCGCACGAAAAAATTAGACAGCATTCCAAAATAAATCGTTTGAGGGGGTACTAGGGCAATGTGATACAATTTGGCGACCATGGTAATTTCTAAGTCGGAATTTATGATGTTTTTGAAGCATCCGGCATGGTTATGGCTCAAAAAGTTTGATTCGAAAAAGCTTCCTCTCCCTGATGCGGCTCTGCAAGCGCTTTTTGATGAGGGCACCCTCTTTGAAGGTTATGCAGAAAAGCTTTTTCCAGACGCCGTTAAGCTTGGGTACAAGATAAATGGTAATGATTTTAGCGCTACGAAATATTATTCGTTGCCAGGGATAACGGTAGAAGAGATTAGAAAGGGGACGCCTGTAATTTTACAAGGACGGTTGGAAATAGATAATTTAACATCTGTATTCGATGTATTGGAGAAAGTGGGAGACAATACTTTTAATCTTTATGAAATCAAATCTTCTACTTCCGTTAAGCCAGAGCATATACCAGACCTCGCGTTCCAAACCATCGTCTTAGAAAAAGCTGGTTTGAAAGTGCGGGAGATGTTTGTCTTGCATGTAAACAACAAATACGAAAGAAAGGGCGAAATTGACCAGGCTCTGATTACCGAAAAGTCAGAAGTAACTGCGGAAGTGCGAGAAATCATACCGGAAACAGAAAAAAATATCCAAAAAGCATTTGAAGTCTTAAAAAGCAAAGTCTGCCCAGACCTTTCCCCACGCCACCTCAACGGCGGCTCGGATGTCCTTTCCGAATGGTTGGAGATTGTGCAATCTATCAAGGGTAAGTTTCCTAAATATAGTATTTACAATCTTTGTACTCCGAACCCGGCTACATTTGGCTGGCTCGAAGACAATGGCATCGAGCTTCTAAACGACATTCCCGCGGACTGTCCGCTGACGGAAAAACAATTAAGGCAAGTGGAAGCTATGAAGACGGGGGAACAGAGCATAAACAAAGAAGAAATTTCAAACTTTTTGAATGAGTTAAAGTATCCGCTATATTTTCTTGACTACGAAACGCTGGCCGGAGTAATACCGGCCTTTGACGGTTATCGACCGTATCAACAAGTGCCTTTCCAATATTCTCTGCATATTCTAAATGAGCCTAATGGAGAATTGATTCATAAAGAATACTTGCATACCGAAAATTCCGACCCGGTACCGGCATTGCTCGAGCACTTATATAACGATTTCGGTACTGAAGGCTCGATCATTTCTTGGTATATGAGTTTCGAGAAAGGCCGCAATGTCGAAATGGCAAAGATGTGTCCAAAATACGAAAAGTTTTTACTTGGAGTAAACGATAGGATAGTTGACCTCATGACACCCTTTGCCAAAGGTTGGTTTGTCGACAAAGACTTTTTTGGCAGTGCTTCCATCAAAGCAGTCCTCCCAGCTTTATTACCAGAATTCAGTTATAAAGCCCTAGCTATTTCAGGCGGAGCTGATGCCCAAAGGATATGGATGGAGACGGTTCTCAAAAATCAAAATTTAAATCTCAAAAATCAAATATTTGAGGATTTAAGAAAATACTGCGGTCTTGATACTTACGCGATGTATGCGATATTTAAATATCTTACTTCAAAAGTGCATTAATCTTTGATTTGACCATATCGATAGGTTCGGCGCCGTTGATAACGGTCTTGGTGCCGTCTTTGGCGATGATGATGGAGTAAGGCGTGCCGCGCGCGCCTGCTTTGACGGCTTCTTCCACGCTTTGAGTAACCATATCTTTGTATTTGCCGCTTTCAAGGCATGTATTGAAAGCGCTGACATCAAGTCCGATTGCTCCCGCAATCTTAGGAAGCTCTTGAGGGTCGAGAGAGTCGTTGGAGTTAGTAGTTTCAAAAATTTTATTTATATAATTCCAGAAGGTTTGGTCGCCGCCGAGTTCGGCGGCGCATTCCGTGGCCTCTGATTCTTTCGGAGCTTTCAAATGAAGGCTTACGATAGGGAAATGTCTGTAAACCCAAGCCACTTTATTGCCATAAGTACTCATAATGTCTTTCATAGTAAAGTGGAAACTTTTACAGAAAGGGCATTCGGTGTCGGAGTACTCCACGATAACGACCGGGGCATCTGGAGAGCCGATGATGTGGTCGGCTTCACTGACGGGAACTAAATCGATGTTGGTATTTACTGCTTGTATCGAACTTGCTTGCCCTGAGCTTGCCGAAGGGGTCGAATCACCCATGTAAATCGCCCCGGCGATTAATGCTCCGGCCACCACGATGGCCAAGGGCAAAGTATATTGACTGGTTTTATAATCTTCCATAGGCTCCAATCATACCAGTTAGAATGGCAAAGAAAAAGTCAGTTTGCGCTCTTTGGCTTTTTCCCAATCAGTTGTGTCAATATTTATCTCATTCGTTAAGCCACCCTCCTTAAAGTAAAGCTTATTATTGGCTCTTGCATATTCGTAAAGTTCCCGGGTAAGCTTGACGTCGTCAATGCAATAATTTCGGACTTTTTCCACTTCTCCAGCTTGCCACCAATTCATGGCGTCAGAACCGTGGCCTGATTTATTCTTGCCTAAAGTGCCTTCCGCCAGTTGCTCAAGGCGCATCCGGCGGCCGTAAGAATTTTTTATTTCGCGCAAGATATCTAAACTGCTGATTTGGGTCAAATCGCCCGGGTAATATTTATTAAGAAGCGGCAGGTCAAAATGGTCTGAGTTAAAGCCGATAAGCATATCGGCATGCTCGAGTATGGGCCAAAGCTTCGACAGGTCTTCTTGCAAGTATGATGAGTAAGAATCGGTTTCCGAATCATGGATGGCGATAAGAGCGAGGTCAAGGTCGGCCGGATTATTGGTGCCGACGTGTTCGAAAAAGTTTTTTGTTTCTATGTCCAATACAATCTTACGCATACGGTTTTAATTTGTGCGTTTTAAGAAAATCATGAAGAGTGATGTCGCCCATGCCAAAGCCGACGGTGGGGACTGGTTCGGCATTAAATATTTCCAAAAGATTATCATATCTTCCGCCGCCGGCGATAGAGCGATTATTGTCCGGATTCGTATCGAAGATTTCAAAAACCGCACCGGTATAGTAAGTTTGCCCTCTTGCCAGAGTCTTATCTACGACAACATTTGGGCCGATGTCTTTGAAATCATTGATATCCGCATTGTTTATTCTGATTTCAAAATCTTCATCTTTGGCGCCGAACTCTTTCATCACGGCTGCTGCCAAGGACATCATTTCTCTATCGCCTTCGATGCCCGGTACGCCTAAGAGGTCGCAATTAAGTTGCCAGTGTTCGCGCCTACGGCCTTTTTGCGGACGCTCATATCGAAACAGGTTTGGGATGGAATACCAGCGAAGAGGAAATTTCAAAGATTTTCTACGGGCGACAACCATACGAGCAAGACTTGGCGTCATCTCCGGACGGAGAGCCACTTCGCGCCCACCGCGGTCGACAAATGTAAACATTTGCTCGTTTACGATTTCATCACCCGTTTTTTCCTTATAAATCTCTGCCAGTTCTAGCGGAGAAGCATTGTATTCCTCGTATCCAAATTTCTCCGCTACCTTTCTCCATACAGAAAAAATGTATTTCTGTATCGCCATATCCTCTGGATAAAAGTCCTGCACTCCTTTGTATGGGTCTGTTGAAAGCTTAGACATGAAAGCATTATAACAGACGTCCTATTTGATATATAGGCAGAAAAATATTATAATCCAATCGTATGAAAAAGAACTCATTTACAGCTGTATATAAGAAGACAGGCAAGTGGTATTCTGCTTGGGTTGAAGAGATTTCTGGGGTTAATACTCAAGGCAAAACCATCAAAGAAGCGCGGGAAAATCTTAAGGAAGCTCTTGTCCTCGTTATCGAAGCAAATCGTCTGGTAGCATTCTGAAATCAATAATTTTACTGCTAGAAAAATCTGCCGCGACCTCGGTATTGCTGAAATTATATAACATACATAATAACGAAGCGGTCGCTTGCTTATAATGTATTACATCTAACTCTAGCTATAGCATAAGATAGATGTAAAATGGAAAATGTGGCTAGTTTTTCCTTTGGGCTTTGGAACGTTCTTCGCGGGTAAGGAAAATTTTGCGGAGGCGGATTGAAGAGGGGGTAATCTCGATATATTCGTCGTCATTCATGATCTCCATGGCGCGTTCGATATCTAGTTTGAATGCAGGCGCAAGGTAGATTTTGTCATCTGACCCAGAAGCGCGCATGTTGGTAAGCTGTTTGCCTTTGGTCGGGTTTACATACATATCTTCGCCTTTAGAAGAGTTGCCGATGACTTGTCCGGCATACACTTCGTCTCCAGGCTCAACATAGAGTACTCCTCGCTGTTGGAGATTATCGAGAGAGAAGGCGAGACATTTGCCAGCTTCCATCGCTATCTGTGCGCCGACATCGTGATGGTCTATGTCTCCAGCATATTTTTTAAATCCGATAAACCGGGAAGAAAAAATTCCGAGTCCTTTGGTGGCAACCACAAACTCTCCTCGGTAACCGAGCAGTCCGCGAGTTGGCGCTTCGAAGATGAGGCGAGTAGAATTATCTTCATTTTTCATATCCAAAAGTTGCGCTTTCCGTGAAGTGAGAGTCGAGATTATCATTCCCTCATATTCTTTCGGCACGTCTATCACAACCTCTTCAAATGGTTCGGTATCATTTTTAATAATAACTTTCGGTTGGGAGACTTGTAATTCGAAACCTTCTCGGCGCATATTCTCGCACAAAATGGCGATATGCAATTCGCCACGTCCATAAACGGTGTAATAATCACTCGTACTAAAATCAACTTTCAAGCCGACATTGACTTCAAGTTCTTTTTCAAGCCGTTCGTGTATTTGCCTCGAGGTAACAAACTTGCCTTCGCGCCCGGCGAAAGGAGAATTGTTGACTAGAAAATTGAGAGAGATGGTCGGTTCGTCAATATTAATGGCCGGTAGCTGTGGCGCATCTCGAACTGCCGCAATAGTGTCTCCGATATAAATATCCGGGATGCCGGCAACCATGACAATGTCTCCAGCGACCGCTTCTTCCGCCTCTTTTCTCCGCACGCCTTCAAATGTAAAAAGTTTTGTTATTTTGTATTTTTTATTTTTGACGTACACTTCTTGTCCAGCTTTAAGCACTCCTTCATAAACACGGGCGATAGCCATACGGCCAAGGAAGTTGTCGTAAGCGAGGTTAAATGGCTGCGCTCTTAAGGTCTCGCTCCCCATTTTTTCCGCGAGACTGTTGGCTGGTTTTACATGTTCTAGAACGACATCGAGAAGTGGAAAAAGATCTTTCCTCTCATCGGTAATATTTCTCATCGCTACGCCTTCCCGGCCAACGGCATAGACGGTCGGGAATTCAATCTGTTCGTTGTTTGCGCCTAGTTCCAAGAATAGTTCTAACACTTTCTCATGCACCCATTCTGGGCGGGCGGCAGGCTTATCGATTTTATTTATAACCACTATCGGCTTTAACCCGAGCTCAAGCGATTTCTTAAGCACAAATCTTGTTTGAGGCATCGGCCCCTCTTGCGCATCGACCACCAGGAGCACTGTATCAATCGAGCGGAGAACGCGCTCCACCTCCGAGCCGAAATCAGAGTGGCCGGGGGTATCCACGATGTTTATTTTGGTATTTTTGTAGAAAAGAGAAGTGTTTTTGGAATAAATAGTAATGCCGCGCTCTTTTTCCAGAGCGTTGGAGTCCATGCTCTCGCCTTCGGCAAACATACCATTCTGACGCAAAATAGCATCGGTTAGAGTTGTTTTGCCGTGGTCAACGTGCGCGATAATAGCAATATTACGAATTTCCATAATGAAACCCGCCATGAGAAGCGGGGTAATCATTTAAACACATTTTTTACTTTTCTTCCAGTATTCCATTTCGGAATACGAATTGTTTTGATACCGGAATTGTCGGCTCGGCGGCGAAACCTTCGTCAGGTTTTCTATCCAGATATTCAACGGTTATCACGCCGTTCTTAATGGAAATATTTTGAAGACTGATTCTGTCTCCAAGGAATACTGCATTTGAGCCCTTGTAATTTAGAGGACCGGAGACAAAAGTGGCAAGGTATATGAATATGCCAGTTCCACCGGAAGATTGAGAAAGAAACATGGCCGCGTCAGTTTTATAGTCAGTGTTTATATCGCCGTAAGCCAATTTATCGAGGAGCGTTACCTCTTCGCTTTTTCCTCCAGATAAAGTTATCAGCCCGTCCTCAAATGCAAATGTCGCATTAGACGGGTTCGGCTTAAAACTCTCCTGAGTATTGGGTTTGTTAAAGTCGAGACGGGGAATTCGGTTGTTCGAAAGATATAATAAAATTCCAACGGCAGCCATTATAATAAGCAAGAAAATTTTTCTCATGGCCTGATTATACAGCAAAATCCGCCGTACTTGACGGCGAATTGTGCTTGCTCGGCCCGCTCCATTTTGTAAAGGAGAGTTCCGCACTTATACATTTTGGGCTAAATAATATTGAAGCTCATAACATTCAATGGTTCTGCCCTATAATTTTGTTTAGGGAATCTCCTCGTAAAGCTGACCTGGCATAATTTTCTGCCGACTTTTCAAAAAGTCAAACCGCTTTTTCGAACAATTTCGTGGATATTCTGTGGATTGGTGGGGACAATGTGAGACAAGCTACCAGCAATCGGCCAGAGTGCTATACTGAATTAGTTATCATTAATTAATATTTTTATGATGTATGGATATGGCTCGATGATGGGTAGCGCCGAGCTTCTTGTCGGATTGACACGGCTGGTTTTGTTCATAGATTTAGTGCTTGTCGGTGTCTGGCTCTGGCGACAAATTAAAAAATAATGTCAAACGATAAAAAGGCCGAATGGCTCTTGCGCATCGGCGTTGCCGGCGAATTTGTCGGCCACGGTCTCTTAGCCATCGGCGGCAAAACTGATTGGGTCGGATGGATTAGTCAAATGATTAACGTCTCTGCTCCAACCGCAACAACACTTTTATTTCTCATTGGCATACTCGACGTCGTCGTCGCTTTAGTGGTCTTATTAAGACCTATGAAGCCGGTTCTTCTCTGGGCGGCTTTTTGGGGATTCTGGACGGCTCTTGTTCGTCCGCTCGTCGGGCAATCTGTCTTGGATTTTGTCGAGCGCTCGGCAAACTGGGCTGCGCCTCTTGCATTGTATTACCTCTACAGAACAAGAAGTAAAAAAGCCAATGAAGCACGCTAGTCACGATTCATCTCGCGACTTTCTGCGCCGTTTTTGGATTGTCACGTTTAATAATATCTCCTTCTTTTGCAGACTCAAATTCATTTTGACTGCCTTTTAAGTTTTATCTCAATTTCTCTCATATCAGAAAGTATATCAAATAGGAAACGAGGTGTCTTCCGACTGGAAGACACCTCGTTGTTCAGCCGCCGCAGTTTTCACAGAGCGTCATATGGCACGCCAAATTGCGGAGCCACCTGCGTTCTTTGTACATATTTATCACCTCCTCTGTATTTAGTATATCAGTTGTGTCAAGTGTTTATGGTTATTCATATCTAAGCTCTATTTTATCTCCATCTTTCATCTCATAATTTCCGAGTTCGGTGTTGGGTTCGCCATTGACCTTCATAAAAACATTTGAACCAAATGAATTGATGTCTTTATTCCAGCTCTCGAAGAATTTGGAAAGCTTGGTATCTTCCTTTCTCACAACGCCCTCAAATTCCATATGGATTATTCCCTGATTTGCATCAGCGTGCGTGTGAATTGGCGACATACCCATGGGCTGGGCTGCATATTGGTCACCGATGCCGGTATTTACCGGTATCTCTTGCTTTTCTCCTTTTACATAAATTTCTAAAGTAGGATGCCAATGGAGGCCATTTCTTGAGATAATTTCCGGGTCACTTTTCTGCAAACTTTTAGACCACCAAATGCTTCCGGCAAAAAGTATTGCGATAACTCCGACAATGATTAATCCATTTTTCATATTTTAATATATTACTAATAAATCCGGGCTCCGCGGGTTGGATTCGGACCAACGACCAAGCGCTTAACAGGCGCCTGCGCTACCACTGCGCCACCGCGGAATATGGTACGATAATAAAGAGTTTTTAACGGTTTGGCAATAAATCGATATCAAATCATCGCCGGTATTTCTGGAGCGGTCCTTATCACGACCGTCATTTACGGCGTTATGGGTTATAAGCAAGTCAAAAAGGAAAGAATTATCATTCTCTCCGAACTCTACGATGCCAGAGCAAGAACCACAGAACTTCTCCTTGAATCTCGCCAGCAAAGAGGAGTTATAGAATCTTTTACGGGCCAAATTTCCAATCTTGGCAATACCGTCGGTACGCTTGAAAAACTTGCACAAACAGACAAAGAGCTTTTAAGAAAATATTCCAAAATCTATTTCCTTAATGAAAATTATATTCCCGCTACTCTTGCCGATATTGACGAGCCATATATTTATAACGGTTCGCACAATTTTCTTATTCATGCCAAAGTGTGGCCGTATTTGCGAAATCTCTTGGAAAGCGCGAATGTTTCGGGAATCAAATTATTAATCGCTTCAGCCTATCGCTCTTACGGCACTCAAGCTTCTCTTAAGTCGAGCTACCAAGTTACTTACGGCTCCGGTGCCAACCGATTTTCCGCCGACCAGGGCTATTCCGAACATCAGCTTGGCACTACAGCTGACTTCACGACAGAAAAAATTGGCGGAGAGTTCTCTAAATTTGAAAAGGATTCGGCTTTTGAGTGGCTCAATAAAAATGCTCACAAATACGGCTTCATCCTCTCTTATCCTGATGGCAACGCGTATTACAAATTTGAACCATGGCACTGGCGGTTCGTGGGAGTTAAACTTGCCACGCGTCTACACGATGACGGCAAGTACTTCTACGACCTTGACCAGCGGGAGATAGATAAATATCTGGTTAACATTTTCGATTGATATATAATTTAGTATATGAAAATAAACATCAAAGCAACCGGGATAGCACTTACTCCGGCCATTTTCGGCTATGCCAACAAGAAAATTTCTTCTCTGGAGAAATATTTGGCAGGCGAGGCGGTGGCGCAAGTAGAGGTGGGGAAGAGCACCAAACATCACAAATCGGGTAATGTTTTTAGAGCGGAAGTACATTTGGTCGGCGGAGGACTCGACTTATATGCCGTGTCTGAAAAGGCAGACCTCTATGCCGCGATAGATGTAGTCAAGGATGAAATAACTCATGCCTTAACACAAAATAAGACGAAGAAAGAAACTCTCTATCGCCGAGGAGCCGCGACCATCAAAAACATGATGAAAGGCTTAAACATTTTTAAAAAGCGAAACTAAGAATTCCCTCTAAGAAAATCCTGCCAGTTCATTTCTCTCTTTCCGGCTGGGATGACGCGAATAGGGACAAATCGACCACCCTCTATTTCTGCGTCTTTGATTATCACTCTCACTTCCTTGCCCCCGCCCGACTCGCCTACGGCGAAGCCGTGGCGGGCGGGATTTTTTCGTTTGAAATTTATGTAAGCGCCGGGCCAAGTGCTGTATGCCAAAACTTTTCTCAAATTCATTTCTGCCGGGTCGTCTAAGTTTAAAAGCCCGTCTTCTTTCTTAATCAGTTTGGTGTAAGTGGCCGCGCCGACATTCTGCTCTTTAATGTTTATCTTACCATTTATCCACTTCGGTAAAATTTCTGCCAAGAGTTTGCCGCCGGCGCGGCCGAGTTTCTCCTCGACTATATTGTAATGGTCGGGCCAAGGAGAAATGGGAACTTTTTCTTGCGTCAGTACCGGACCTTCATCCATCTTCTCATTCATTTTCATAATGCTCACTCCTGGCTCGCTTAGTCCCAAGATGATGTTTTGTATCGGCGATGGGCCGCGCAGTTTAGGCAAAAGAGACGGATGGACATTAAGCGAGCCATGTTTCGGCAAATCAATAATTTCTTTCGGTAAAATTTTGCCGAATGACGCGATGATAAAAACATCCGCATCGGGTAATGCGGGCAGTTTCTTGGCAGTAGTTATGTTTAGAATAGGGGAGAAACCGGCTTTTTCCAATTCTTCTAATATATATTTAGAAAAAGTAGATGAACCGAAAAAAACAAATTTAGGTAACTGGTTAGGTGGTAAGTCGCGCACATTTTTTGCTTTATCGGTAAAGAGAATGCCGTCGAGATGGTCTATCTCATGCTGAAAGATTTGGGCTAAAAGCCCCGAAGCTCCCCTTTGGAATAACCGGCCTTTTTCGTTATAGGCTTTGATGGTAATTTTTTCGCTTCTGCGCACTTGTCCATAGAGCCAGCGGAGCGAGAGACAGCCTTCTTCCATACCCCTTTTCTTTTTCGAAAACTTAATGATTTCCGGATTAATGAAAACTAAATCTTCCGAGCTGAAAATTTTTCCATTGACCACAAAAATTCTCAGGCTTTCGCCGATTTGCGGCGCGGCAATAGCCACGCCGTCTTCTTCGGCATGCATGGCTGCGCGCATTCTCTCGACCACGCTCCTGATTTTCTTTGAACCGATATCTTTAACAGATACGGCTTTAGCCTTTTTTCTCAAAACCGGCGCGTCTTTCTGTAGAATCTCAGTCATGTTTAATTTTTAATAACCCAAAAAAAGCGCGAGAGAAATTCGAGGACTGCTGGCATTTTTTTAAGAGATATCCGAGGTCATCGATGGATAAATGGGATGTTTTGACCCCTATCGCTCTCATTGGCAACTCTTTCATTCCTTCTGCTTTTCTCTCGGCGTTAATGCGGCGGTAAAATTCGTCGAGCATCTTCATCCGCGGGTGTTTTAAAAGCGCTTTAATATCGCGATTTTTCAGGTTTTCATCAATAGATTTCATCTTTAAAACTATAGTATCATACCAGCATGGCAAGAAAACTTGGCATAGATTTGGGCACTACCAATATCCTTGTCTTTGTGCCCGGCAAAGGCATCGTTTTAAACGAACCGTCGGTCGTCGCGGTCTCTAAAGATGATAATAAAATTTTAGCTATTGGCGCCGATGCCAAGATTATGATAGGCCGTACGCCGGATACCATCGTCGCTTATCGCCCGATGAAAGACGGCGTGATTGCAGACTATCGCGTTACCGAAGCGATGCTCCGCTATTATATAGACAAAGCGCTCGGCAAATGGAATTTTTTCAAACCCGATGTATTGATTAGCGTTCCTGCCGGTGTTACTTCCACCGAACGCCGCGCTGTCATCGAGGCGGCCATCAAAGCCGGCGCAAAAAACGCCTATGTGGTCAAAGAGCCGATTCTGGCGGCCATAGGGGCGGGCATTCCGATTCAGGAAGCATCAGGGCACATCATTGTTGATATCGGCGGCGGCACCACAGACGTGGCAGTCATTTCTCTCGGAGGCATTGTTGCTTCCACTTCGGTCAAGGTGGCGGGAAACAAAATGGACGCGGCTATCGCCGACTACATTAAGAAAAATTTTAATCTTGTTATAGGGGATAAAATGGCGGAAGATATCAAAATTAAAATCGGCTCTGCTGTGCCGCTCGACGAAGAACTCGCGATAAACGTCAAAGGCAGGGATTTTATTTTGGGATTGCCTCGCACCATTGAAATTAAAACCAATGAAGTGGTCAAAGCGATTGCGAAGGAACTGCGCGAAATGATTAAAGCTGTCAAAGAAGTCTTGCAGGAGACTCCGCCGGAACTTTCCTCCGATATTATTGACCAAGGGATTATCATGACCGGCGGCTCATCGCAGTTGCGCAATTTTCCGGAATTGATGTTTCGCCGCACGGGGGTCAAAGCTGTTTTGGCAAAGGAAGCCTATTTCTGCGTGGCCAAAGGCACCGGCGTCGCCTTGGAGCACCTCGATACTTACAAAAAAAGCGTCATTGCGAAGAGATAGTGGTACAATAAAATAACTACAAGTAACTTTATAGAATTATGTCACTTCAAGTTTCGGTAGGAATAAGCGAAGGCGAAGACTCCTACACAGTAGGGGCAAATGCTTGCCAAGACGCTATAGCCAAACTTGGCTCCGAGAGCGCTGACCTCGCCATAGTCTTTGCTTCCTCCAAATATGACCAGAATGAAATGCTTAAGGGCGTAATTTCAGTCAGTAAAGAAGCGCTTCTAGTGGGTTCTTCAACTGCCGGAGAAATTACCACCGAAGGTCCGGCTAAGAAGTCTTCTGTCGCGGTCATGCTTATGAAGTCTCCTAATATTAAGTTTTATGCCGCAGTAGGAGAAAATGTCGCTGCCGATGCCAGAGCCGCTGGAAAGAAGGCTGCCGAAGAAGTCAAAAAACTTGCCGGAACTGAACTGAAAGCCTTCATGATGATTCCCGATGTATTGGTAGGTAACGGTGCCGATATTGTGCGCGGTGTTCTCGATTCATTGGGCGAGCATTTCCCCGTTGTTGGTGGCGCTTCCGGAGACGATTTCAAGTTTGAAAAGACTTATCAATATCTTCACGGTAAAGTTTATTCCGGCTCGGTTGTAGGCCTCGGCCTCGTTGGTAATTTTAAAATCGGCATTGGCGTCAAGCACGGCTGGCTACCAGTTGGCGTGCCGATGAAAGTTACCAAATCCCAAGGAGCCGTACTTCACGAACTTGATGGCAAACCCGCCATTAATCTTTACCGTGATTACTTCGGCGCTGAAGAAGCTCAAAAGCTTCAGAAAGAAACTCTCGCCAAACTTGCCATTACCTATCCGCTGGGCATGACCGTGGAAGGTTCAGACGAGATGCTCATTCGTGACCCTATTACTGTCGACGAGAAAGGCTCTATCACTTGCGCGGCTGAAATTCCCGAAGGTTCCGAAATCCGCTTAATGGTTGGTTCAAGAGAAGAAGCAGTCAAGGTAGCCAAGATTGCGGCAGAGAAAGCGGTCGAACAGCTTGATGGCTTGCCTCCGAAAGCGGTCATTATTTTCAATTGTATTGCCAGAAACAAGCTCTTTGGCGAACATTCCGGGGAAGAGATTTCGGCCATACAAGAAGTGGTTGGCAAAGCAACCCCGCTTATTGGATTCTACACTTATGGTGAGCAGGCGCCTTTGGGCGGCGAAGTTAGAAACATCAATAAGTGCAACCCCGTTTTCCATAACGAGACTGTTGTTATTTGTGCGCTAGCTGATTAATGGATAGAACAAACCAAAACGAATTAGACAAACTGCGGCGAATTGTACTGGAGCAAGATAATAGCGCCAAGCTCTTAATCCGCCGCGACCTCGAATTGACGCGAGCAAACGAGAAGCTCCGTGAACTGGACCAGGCTAAATCAAATTTCATTTCCATTGTTGCGCACCAGTTGCGCACGCCGCTCTCTGGAGTGAAATGGACTCTCAATATGGTTTTAAGCGACAACTTCGGGTCGCTTACCACCGAACAGAAATCTTTTCTGATGAAATGCTACGAATCTAACGAAAGAATGATCATGCTTATCAATGATATGCTGGGCGCTGACCGCATCGACTCTGATAAGCTAAAATATAACTTTGTTCCCACCCAAATTTTTGATCTCATGGATAATGTGCTCTTTGAACTCACTGCTCTTGTTAAGAAAAATAAATTACGCGTAAATTTCATCAATAAGGAACGCACTTTGCCCCGCGTGCTTATGGACAATGAAAAAATGCGCGCGGCCGTCCAGAATCTTCTGGAAAATGCCATTAAATATACACCTGAAGGAGGGGAGGTCAGTATTGATTTTCAAGTGCTCGATGAATTTCTTCGGGTCTCTATAACCGATACCGGCATCGGCATTCCCGACGAAGACCAGAAAAACATCTTCAACCGCTTCTTTAGAGCGAAAAATGCCATCAAAGTGGAAACTGACGGTTCGGGCCTGGGTCTCTACATTGCCAAGGGCATTATTGAAAAGCATGGCGGTAAAATTTGGTTTGAATCTAAAGTCGGGAAAGGCAGCATCTTCTACTTTACTATTCCAATTTCGCCGTAATTTGTTATAGTTTTTATTATGGCAAAGAAAGTACTACTGATAGAAGACGACGCGTTTCTGGGAGATGTGCTTTTGGAGAAGCTTAAGAAAGAAAATTACGACGCCTTCATCTCTCATGATGGAGTGGAAGGGCTTGAAAAAATCAGAGAACTCAAGCCAGATTTAGTGCTGCTCGATATTATTCTGCCGAAGATGAGTGGCTACGAGATTCTTGAGGCTAAGGAGAAAGATTCGTCAATCTCAAAAATTCCCGTGATTATCATTTCAAACTCCGGCCAACCGGTCGAAATTAATCGCGCGCTGGCTCTAGGCGTAAAGGATTATTTTATAAAAGCACAGTTTGATCCGGAAGAAGTGATGGCTAAAATCAGAAATTTTCTCAAAGGCAATGAATCTAGTTTGAACCTAGGGAAAAAAAGTCGCGGCACTCTCCAGGGGAAAAAGATTATGTGGGTTGAAGACGATAACTTTCTTTCTGACATCATTGCGCGCAAACTCTCGACCGAGAAATGCATTTTGACGCACGCTAAGGATAGCGAAACAGCACTGACGCTTATGGGAGAAGAAGTACCAGACGTTATTCTCCTGGACATTTTATTGCCGGGGATGGACGGCTTCGAACTTCTTAGTAAATTTAAGGCCAATCCGAAAATGAAAGATGTGCCTGTCATTCTTCTGTCTAATCTCGGGCAGGAAAACGACATTGAGAAGGGTAAATCTTTGGGCGCCAAGCGCTTTCTAGTCAAGGCCGCTCTTACCCTCGATGAAATTATCGACAATATCAAACAAGTTCTCGCTGAATCCAAAAGGATTTAGAATTTGATAATATAAAGGCATGCTTTCTGCCAAGTTAAGAGTAGCGGTTCTGCGCGGAGGACCTTCGAGCGAATATGAAATTTCTCTCAAAACCGGGGCGCATGTTCTCTCGCTTTTGCGCGAGATGCCGGAGAAATACGAGCCGATAGATATTTTCATATCAAAAGGTGGAGAATGGCATTTATCAGGCTTGGTTGAGGAACCGCACCAGGCTCTTCGACAGATTAATGTGGTTTGGAACGCTCTGCATGGCACATATGGCGCAGACGGCCAAGTCCAGAAAATTTTGGAAAAGATGAAAATGCCATTTACCGGTTCGGGCTCTTTCTCGAGCGCGCTTGCCATAAATAAAGAGCTGACCAAAGAATTATTTGTCAGAAACTCGATTCTGGTGCCCCGACATGAACTTTTGACGGAAGACGACTTCAATGACGATAAGTTGATTTACATTCTTCGTACCTATCTTCAGCCTGTCATCGTCAAGCCTTCCTGTGGTTCTGGCGGTATTGGCGTGGCGCTGGCGCACGGCTTCCATGAACTGAAAGAGAAAATCAAAAATGCCTTTAGGCATTCTTCAAAAGTAATAGTGGAAGAACATATCAAAGGTACTGAAGCTGTTTGCGCCGTGGTGGAAAATGCCAGAGGAGAGAAAATATACGCCCTTATTCCGGAGGCGCCTTTAAACATCGAAAAGAAAAAAGAGATTGAGAAAATCTCCAAGCTGACCCACTCTTTGCTCGGCCTGCGGCATTATTCGTCTTCGGACTTTATCGTCACGCCAAAGGGCAGAATATATCTGTTGGGGACAAACTCTCATCCCAAGTTTTACCAAGACTCGCATCTCCATCGCTCACTTCACGCTGTCGGCTGGCAACCCCGCGATTTCGTAAATCACATCCTTTCTCTCCACAACCATTAGCCAATTTTTAGACCTCGCCTCCTCATACAGAGCTTTATTTGGGTTAAAGCATATTGGCTTAGACACCAAGCTCAAGAAAGATATGTCGCTTTCGGTATCGCCAACTCCCACCGAGTCATTTAAAGTCAAATTTTCTTTCTCTATCGCGCGCTTGAGTATCTCAGATTTGTTGCCAATTAATTCATGGTCTTTAATCTCGCCAGTAAACTTCCCATCATTTCCTATTACGTAGACTTTGCCGTAAATTTTATCAAACCCATGTCTTCGACCAAATTCGTCGAGTATAAATTTGGGGGAATGAGAGATAGCTAGGAGGTAATATCCATCGCTTTTAAGTTTAGCGATTAAATCTCGCGTGTAGCGATAAATACGGTTCTCTTGTTCCAAGACGACATCTTTGGCTGCATCTATAACTCTTTCACTCTCTACTCCCGCAAGATATTGCATAAACACTCTGACAACGGCTTCTATATACGGTTTGTAGGGACCGTAGCGATTAAGCCAAGCAGTATGTTCTTTCTCATATTCTCCCAGAGTTTTCTTAGGAAAAATTTGACGTTCAATCAGGACTTCCACGAGTTCCACAATTAAGCTCGAACGAAAAATCGTACCATCAATGTCAAAAATCGCTACCTTCCTTTGCATTCGAGAATTTTAACATGTTATACAAGCACTTTTGTGGTCATTGTATCAAAAAGTTAGAACCCATTTCAAACAGAACCCCTGACTTCGCACGCTCCGCGTGCGTGGTGGCTTTGACCCAAACAGTACGCTCCGATTGCGTGGCGACCCTCTGAACCCCGCCACGCGCGGAGTACC
>JACOVQ010000012.1 GCA_016177225.1 Candidatus Zambryskiibacteriota bacterium | reverse complement strand
TACCGTGATGGCCGGTTCGCTTTTTGCCGGCACCGACGAAGCGCCCGGAGAATATATTATGGAAGACGGGCAGTCGTTTAAGCTTTTTCGCGGAATGGCCTCGCGCGATGCGGCGGAGGACAAAAATAAATTAGACGGAATTGACCCCTTGACCGCGCTTGAGGCAGGCGGTTTTTCGCGCTTGCCCGAAGGCAAGGCCGGCCGCGTGGCTTACAGCGGCTCTGCCAAAAATGTTGTCGGCGACTTAATCGGCGGGCTTCGTTCGTCAATGAGTTATTTGGGCGCCAAAAATCTTAAAGAATTTCGCAGGAACGCCGAATTCATAAAAATAACCCAGGCCTCTTTCAAGGAAGGCCAAGCAAGGAATTAAAATCGGGTCTTGACAGCCGCGCTTTCGGCGTGGCTGGTTTTATTTTATTTTATTTTTTTGCCGGGGAGTTTTATAATTAAGCCAGATTTGATTTGTTCGTTGACAAACAAAAAAGGAGAAATGAGGTGTCCGACCAAAAAAGCACGAAAAATCCTGTAAAAGATTTGTGGGATAAAATTGGAAAAAGAATGTCCGAACTGATCAAAGACGGAACTCTCAAAAAAATAGGCGCGGATGAACTTTGTGAACTGATTCAAAAAGAGTTTGCCGAATCCTTTGGCGCTCTGGGTTATGATTTTTCCAAAAAGAAGTTTGCGTGCAAGTTAGACAAATTTATCTGGACAAGCGATGTAGACAAAGCCCTGCGCAGAGTTGTGCGCGAGAGGATTGGTCTTGAGACCTTTTATTCTTCGTTTCCCAATATTCCGATGGAGATGGTGAAAGCGCGCGAGAGGTGGCACAAGGGAATAAGCAGTGCCTATCGCGAGGCTCGCCAAAATCAAACCGGTATTTTCAGGATTAGAGCCGATGTAAGTTTGACTGAGCTGAAAAAAATAAAAATACCCCGCTCTTCATGCAAAAAACCCGTGAACATCCCCTCTGAAAATAACCGCACCAACTGGCATATAATGTGTCTTAACGGGTCAAACATCGGCGTGCTTTATCCGGAGTCGGATATTGTTGGCAACCCCGTGCGCAGAGCTCTTTCGGACGCGGACTTCAGGGGTGATGACACAATCATACTTACAAATATTTTGGTGATGGATCTGAAAAAAGCGGGCGGACCGCAAAAGCTTGGCCGGATGCTTGCCTTGGGCGACAACATAAATCCGGATGTTTTCGCGTCCCCCTCGTACAGAGAGCGGGTAAAAGAAATTCTCGCAAACAGCCCCATGGATAAAATAATTTATCGCACAGCCGAAGATCTTCTTGATGACCTGCTCGCCGGCTGGAAAAAAATTTTTACAAAGCCGGACAAAAGACTGGAGTATGACAGACCGATACATGTTGTTTTGGGAATAAACGAGGAAGATCTGATTAAGACGATAGCATATTGGGAAATTAACTTTCAGACTAAGCAAAGGCAGGACGAGCTGAGGAGTGAGATCTCAACTATAAAAAGCGGAATAAAAAAGGCGGACAAAGCAAGAAATTTTAAACATGCCAACAAACTGGAAACAGAACTTCTGATTACCCAAAAAGAACTCGCGTTAACGACAGTCACTCAAGTCGCGACCCAAGAGGGGCATAGATTTGTTGATTATGCCAAGTCGCTTGTGGTTAACAAAATTGAGCGCGCGATTCCAAATTCCAAAGTCATTGGAATGGGGACGACTTACATAAGCATTGGAAATTCAGGGACAATTGAAATCAACATACCAGAGCACGACAGAGTTACCGACACTTTACTTGCCAATTACTGCAAACAATACGGCCCCAAGGTTTTGCGCGAAGATATGGCAAAAACCGTGGTAATCTGCCATCCGTATTCGCTAAATCCGCGTATGACCGAGCGGCAAGTTGACAAAGACGGCAAGCGCGGCTCAAGCAAGGTCTTTGTAGCGCCTATCTGTGTTGATGACGCTTGCATCCGCCGTTCAATGGAGCATACGGTCCGCAAGGTACACAATGTAGCCAAGATGGCGCACAGCGAACAAGCCCGAACCGGTGTTTTGCGCCTCAATTGCGTAAACGGCTTGGTTGAGGGCGATATTATTCCTTTGGAAGCGCTAGAGTCGTTTGAGGAAGATAAGTACAAGAAAGTAAGAGCCGGACGAAAGAAAGAAAAAGAATTTTATTCGGTTGGCCCCAAATACATTTGGAGAATGTATGGCTCTGACCCGCACTGGGGCGGGCGCTCCAAAGAGATGGTAAGTTGCAAAGACACGGGCGAGCGTCTTGGAATGGTTGAGGCCGTATTTCAGATGATGAGAAAAGCCGGTTTGACCAAAAATCTTTCCATGCCGGTTCATACCTTCTCTGTTCCCGATGACCCGGTTCAAGGGCAGAATTTCAACGCGAGGGTGGAACCGCACCCGCACCAGCTTCCGCCTCACAAAATAGAGCAGTATGTGCACAATATGCGTCTTCAGGCAGAACGGGCCTCTGACGCGGGAGAAGTGCGAAGAATTCTTAATTCGATTGACGATTTTTATAAATACCAAATTGAGAAGCGTGGTTCGGATTTTCCTCTTGACCAGATGTTTCAGATGATAGAAAGACACGTTGAATCGTATGTTGATGTGTTCGCGGCTATTCTGCGTCGGGCTGAGAAGGCCGGCTTGATTGTCCGCGGAGTGGGCGAGTTTGTGAATGAAAAGTTCGGCGGCTTTGATACCAGAAATATTGGTATTATTAATTTCGGCTCCGGCAACCATCTCGCGCACACCGTTAATGGTGAAATTATTGAAGGTCCTTTTTATGCTAAATATCTTCGCGCTTTCCTGGGACAAATTTCTGATTTCAAAAAGCGCCAGCAATTTCTTGAAAAAGCCGTGGTTGCTCCGCTTTACGGCGGTCAATCCATCGGTTGGGGAACCATTCGTGTAAAGCACGGGTATGAATACGGTTCTGTGATGCGTTCGACCCCGACAAGAATGGCTGGGTGGGGCGACACTTTGCTTGGCGCTGTTCGCAACGACCCGCTTCGCGGAAACTACTCGCGAATTTTTAACGGGAGAGTAGTCCAAAACGACTGCGGCGATAAGCACTTTGTCGGTTTGGTGATTACATCTTATTGCATCTATCATATGTGTCCGGCAGGCGTCCACACCGACAACTATGGCGAGCATGGATTTCCGCCGAATAGCACAGGCGTTTCGTTTGTTGGTTTGCCGGCAGACGGTCCGGATAGCGGGCCGATTCTTTTGAGGATTTTGCCTTACGATGTGATTAAGGATTTTGTGGAGGATAATCCAAGATCGTTTGACTGGAAGGCATATTTGCCGAATCCGGCATAAAATAAAAGAGCCCATCGCGTAATGCGAATGGGCTTTTTCCATATTAGTTATCTTCGGTATAGAATCCGGGATATACTTCTGTTGGCGCAAGATGCGCTTCTTGAAACGGCCTTTTTTCTCGGTTGTAGATTTTCCATGTGCGAAGACGGGTTTCTATGTGCTGGACCACAAGCCAAGGATCATTTTCTAAAATCCTTTTTTCTTCCCACGGGTTTATTCTTCGCAGGAAAAACAAGTCGTCTAATGGATCTTGCGCAAACGATTCTATTAGTTTTCTGTTTGTCTCAACAGCGATTTTTGTCCGCTGTGCCTTACAGCTTTTTATTTCCCAGATGGGTTTTCCGGCAAGAATGAATTTTCTTGCCTCGCCCGCCACACCGGACCCCCATTTTCCGTCAAGAAATGTTTGGCATACGCACGCGCTTTGCGCGTCTGCTGTCAGCATCGGTTTTAGGACAATTTCATAAAAATAATTCATTCCTCCGTGCTTGCCGTCCTTGTCCGCCGGTTGTTCGCGTTTGAATCTTTCATATCCCTCCTGATGATGCGGCTGGTTCGGGTCCTCAATTTTTATTTCACGGATGCCGCGAAAAGTATGGGCAATCAATTGACGAAGCGCCTCTTCCAGAGGCGTGTCATAGGTGTTCAGGGTGTGCGCAAAATAGATTTCAAGGCGCTTTGGCTCGGATGTTTTAGTTCCGGACATTTTCTTTTTCCCCTCCGCATTTGTTTTCTCATTTAAGTTTGTGCTAAGCGTTTTTATTTGTCAATAAATATTTTCCGATCGCAAATTTTATTAATTGTTTTTTTAAGATATACTGAAAGGAGATTAAGAATCTTGACAGAAGCAAGATATGAAAGGAGGCGGCCAATGCCTAATAAACGTCGGCGGGGCGGCGGCAGAGAAAACCCTCCTCCCTCCATTGTACCCTTGCTGACTCTCGGCTATATGGGCGAGTGTGCTCTTTTTCCGGGCGATGTATACATTCCGGAGATATTTTCCGTCGGCATGAATGTGCGCGCCGAAGCGTATAAAGAGTACAGACAGGCGCTTGTTGATACAAGATGGGCTATTGTCGTACCCATTTTACGAGACGAGCATAGTATGCAACATCTTGGCGTCGGCACATTGGCGCGTTTACGCAGCATACGAATGCAAAAAGACGGCAATATGTCATTTCAGGTGAAGGGGGTGTTCCGAGTAAGCTTTGCCGTGTATGGAGCGAACGATAAATATGCCGGCGCTCCGTTTTATAAATGGGAAAAAAAGGCGGAGTTTCCGATATCCAAATACGAAGCGAGCCAAGATGAATTTCATGCCGCGCTCGATATGTTTCAGAAAAATTTTGAGGAATTTCGCCAGACCTACGACCTTGATTCATTTTTAGGCGAGACGGCGTTTTATCAAAATGCCCACTCATATATGGAAAACCTTACTCCGGATACGGTTGCCCTTGCGGTGGATTCCGTGATGAATCTTTTCAATCAGATGAAGATAACAACTGCTAGCGGTGAGCCCGTACCTTTGACATTTCCGTCGTCCGTGATACTGCAAGAAGAGCGCGTTTTTTTTCGTCTTAAACGGATGGTCCTTCTGTTGAATGATCTGTTGTCTATTTATAACAAAGAGACGGAAGAGCCGATTGAATATTTAGAAGACACGCAAGAGGAGCCGGAAAAACAAGGCGCGAAAGATCTCAGTTCGCCAGAAAAGAAAATCGATATTAAAGAACCGGTTTCTACGGAGCGAGAAAAACAAATGGCTAGAGAGGGCCTAAGATATCTTGAAGACCAGCCAAGAATTCAAAAGGAACATATGTATAAAAGGTTTGAGGAATACTATCAGGAAATTGTAAAAAAAAGAAAAGAGCGAGAAAAAAAAGAAAAAGAGTCATAAACAGGACTCGTAAAGAGCCCTGTTTTTTGTTATGATGTAAAAATGTCCAATCCGTTACCGGATTATCTTTTGCGAACCGGAGTTTTGGGCGCCGGGAAAATTTTGGAGGCCTTCGGCGCGATTGACCGCGCTGATTTCGTGCCCGAGGAATTAAAATCGTCCGCCT
>JACOVQ010000011.1 GCA_016177225.1 Candidatus Zambryskiibacteriota bacterium | reverse complement strand
CTGCTTCTTGGCGAAAAATTAGTGCGCGCCAGCGCGCCAAAAATTCTGAATTCGTTTGGGAAATTCGGCGGGAATCCTTGGGACGCGCTTCGCGCGTCCCACATTTGGGCTTCTAAAAAACCTTTGAGTTCTGTCTTGGAGCCGGGAAGAGGACTTGAACCTCCGACCTGAGCTTTACAAAAGCCCTGCTCTGCCAACTGAGCTATCCCGGCATTAGCTTACTTTACCTTTTCTGGAGTGTTTTGAGAACCCAGCCCGACTGCATCGTTCTGGCGGGCATCTTCGAATGTTTCGTCAATGGAGCCGTTGCCCTTTTCTATATCGGACATGTTCTTGAAAAATTCGGAGATGCCGTCAGGCTTCTTTAGGAGCCTTGAGTTTCTCATATTGCTTTCGTACCGTTCCCGCTTTTCTTTGAGGTAAACGAGCAATTTATTAAAAATGTTTTTGGAATGAATCCTGATTTTTTTGTTGAAGAAAAGCGCCGCTTTTTCCTTCCCTTCCGAATATACTCGCAACACTTTATGATACCAAACCTTGGCGTGTTCATCCCATTTTGCTATCCAAGATGATAGAAAAATTTGCTTCTTCAACTTTTCTTCAATACTCTTTGCCGTAATGAGTGTGATAAGCGCCGTACCAGAAATGGCGAATATTGTTATGGAAATCATTACTTTATTGAAAACCTGATGAAGCGGCCAATCTCGGTGCGCTCGCCGAACTTCTGTACGGTGTTGTTTATCAAGTCGCCGATAGTTTTGGACGGATCTTTGATGTAGGGTTGGCCGACAAGCTCATCGCTTGTCGATGGATTCATTGCCGCGATGTGCATGGCAATCTCTTTGGCCACATTCTTAAACTCCGGATTTTTAGAAACGAAATCAGTTTCAGAAAGGAGTTCCAAGAGCACTCCTACAGTGTCTCCGGAGTGTATATAGGATGCGACAGTACCCGCTCCTAAGCTCCTATCGCTCTTCTTGCCTGCAATTTCAGCGCCTTTGGCCTTCAAAATTTCTATGGCCTTGACCATTAAATCTGACCCAGTCAGATTTAATTCGCCAGCTTCCTCCAGAGCTTTCTGGCACTGAATTACAGACAGGCCCGTCTCGGCCCGCAGTTCTTTAATTTGTTCCAGCGTTATCATTTTTGCCTTTTTTATATGCTTCAACCAATTTCTCTACGACGAAAGCGATGCTTTGCCTTGAAGCATCGTTGCCGGGGATGGCGTAATCTATTTCGTAAAGATTAGTGTCAGAACCGGCCAGTCCTACAACCGGAATGCGCATTTTATGAGCTTCAGCTAAGGCGTTATGCTCTTTCTTCGGGTCAATAATTATCAAGAATTTCGGCAGAGCCTTGAGTTTAGAGAGGCCTCCAAAATAGAGATTTAGTTTCTCGACTTCCCGGTCGATTAACAGGCGTTCTTTCTTGGTGTATTTGGCAAGTTCGCCTTTTTCTCTCTGCTCGGTTAGTTCCTCGAGTTTGGCAATACGCCTCTTAATTTCGGAGAAATTGGAAAGAGTGCCTCCAATCCAACGGCCGGCAACAAACGGCATATCCAGTTCTTGAGCGGCTTTTCTTATCGCCTCTCTCGCTTCAGACTTGCCTCCGAGAAGCAAACCCATCGCTCCTTCTTTGCCTTTCTCCTCGACAAAGGCGCATGCTTTCTCAAGTTCTTTATTGACTTTCTCCAGGTCGAAAATCTCAATATTATTCTTTATGCCGAAGATAAACGGCTTGGCTGAAGGATGCCGGCGCGATTTGACAAAGCCGAAATGAGCTCCTGCGCCGAAGAGCTCACTGACAATATCTTTATTTAGGACCGAATTTTTAGTCATCTTTAACTAAGTTATTTTACCAGAAATGGCCTTCCAAGGCAATTTCTGCCCTTGTTTCAACCGGAAAGCTGCAGACACCTTATGTCCGCCGCCTCCGAAATTTTTAGCAAGTTTTGAAACGTCAACTTTGCCGTTGGAACGGAGACTGACTACGGTAAAGCTTTTTCTTTTTGACCAAATGATGGCGATGGGCGGCAATTTTTTATATAACGCATTGCCTATATAACTGACAAGATGAAATGAGTTGGCAGCCAAAGTTTTATACCCGCAAAATTCCACTAATTCCGCCGAATCAACGGCATGGTCAATTTTTTCTCTGTCAGCTCTTAATATCGCGTTTCCCTCGGCAATAAATTTTCTCAATTGTTTTGCGTTGTTTAATCCTTTGACAATCTTATTCCAAGTTTTAAAATCTCTCTGATAAGAACGCAAAAAAGACGATATTTCTTGTGAATGAGGCAATTTCCATTTCCATAGGTCGACATCGTCAATATGTTTAATAAGTTTTGGAATCTTAAGATGCGGATGAAAGTATTGCCAGGCTAAGTATGCTCCAGAGTAATCTAAGGAAAACGTATGTTCAGGCACTAATTTAACTGTTTTTTGATTACTAAAATGGTGGTCAACGACTACCAGACGGCGAGTTTTCTTTAGCAGTTGTTTTATTTCTTTGGGCAAATAACAAAAATCCAAAATATACACGTTTTTGCCGTCCAACCCATCGGGCGGAGGGTTTTCTATTGTCACTCCTATATACTTGGCTTTTTGACCGAATTTTTTCCACGCGGCCCATGCGGCGCCAAAGCCGTCGTCGCAATGATCGTGGTATAGAATAATATTTTTAATTATTTTTGCCACAGTGTTCTTTTAAAGTATTGACTATGTCTTCTATTTCGCCTTTAAAAACTTTCTCGATATTATGCCAGCTCTTTTTGATACGATGGTCAGTCACGCGGTCTTGGAGAATATTGTAGGTACGAATCTTTTCCGACCTGTCTGCGGTGCCGATTTGGGCTTTGCGTTCTCCGGCATATTTCTTAGCTTCCTCCGCTTCTTTAAGAGTTTCCAGTTTGGCCGATAGAATCTCCATGGCCTTCTCGCGATTTTTTAATTGACTTCTTTCTGCCGTTGAGCGTACGTCGATGCCGGTCGGTTTATGAATAATTCTCACGGCCGTTTCGACCTTATTGACATTCTGGCCTCCCGCGCCTCCGGAACGGGAGGTTTCTATTTCAATGTCTAAAGGCTTAATTTCTACGGTCGTTTTTTTGCGTATCGGCAAGATGGCGACGGAAGCAGTCGAGGTGTGTACCCGGCCCACTTTCTCGGTTGCTGGCACGCGCTGAATGCGATGCACGCCAGTTTCGAAGCGTAATTTTTCATAAACATCTTTACCGTGAATCTCATATGTCAACTTATCTATTTCCATTACTTTCCACCCTTGTTTTTGTGCGTATGAGACATACATATTTGCTAGTTCTTTGGCGAAAATAATGGCTTCTTCTCCGCCAGCTCCGGCGCGCACTTCAAGAATTATTTCATTGGGAAACTCTTCTGTTTCCACATTTTCTTTATTTTTTTTCCACTCTTGCCAGTCCATTATTTCTTAGCCTTAGCACGTCTAGCTTTGAAGCGTTCCACTCGGCCGGCAGTATCTAATGTTTTTTCTTGTCCGGTGTAGAAAGGATGAGAGGCGGAGGAAATTTCGACATGGAAAACAGGATATTCCGTTTTACTTTTCTTTGCCTTAGCTGTTTCTTTAGTGGCTACAGTGGATGGAATGATAAATTCCGCTCCACTGGCGTTATCGATAAAAAGCACCGGCCTATACTCTTTGGGATGAATATCTTTCTTCATTATGGGTAAGAACTATATCTACAAATTAGAGATTTTGCAACGGGTCAATCATGGTGAGTTGGATATTCGAGGCGCGAGACATCACTTGGTTGCCGTAGGCGGCGATGTGGCGAGCGGTAGAGCAAGAGCGGCCGGAGTAATATCTGCAGGCGGCTTGCCTCTCCGCTTCATAAGTTCCCGCCGCTGCTCCTCTATCTCTGAGGTAGATTGCGGAGGCCATGATGGCATCAGAAGGACTCCATGGGTCAGGAAGAGTCTTACCGGTGGCATCGGTAATTTTCGGCACTAAAAGATTCCAGGTGGAAGGAATAAATTGCGTCGGACCCATCGCTCCGCCGTAGCCTGCGATGCCTGCGACAGGACATGACACTTTTGTACTATATGGGTCGCGGCCAAGATTTTTTAAAATATCTCGTAAGAGCGGCAGGTCGCGAGTGGGATGGATACCATTACTCCATGTGTAACTGGTATTTACGTTTCTAGTTTCTCCGGTGGCAAGATTTGTAATTATGCACCTGCCGACATTGGCGCCTAAGTTAGATTCCTGCTGAAGAATGCCTAAAATAAGAGCGGGCCTAACGTTGGTCTTATCGCTTGCGGCTTGGGCATACTGCAATGCCGTACCGAAGGAAATGGCGCCGGCATCGACGAGTGGAAATAGCGTAGCGCGAATTTGAGCCGCTTTGGCTTGACGGTCGGCCAGTATCTGGCCGTAAGTTTTCTCATTCGACTGGCTGGCCGCAAGCAAGGTTTTTTTCTGATTATTAGCCACCTCCACTTCCCTTTTGGCCGCCTCCAACGCCGCTTTGGCCGCCGCTTCCGCTTCGCGCTTCTTATTTAATTCGATTTTTTCGGTTTCGGTCTGAGCTTTGACGCCGCGCAATTCGGCAAACAGGTCTTCCAAAGCTTTTTCCGTGGACGAATACGTATCAATGTCGACAAAAAATTCCGAAAGGTTTTTGTCTGAAAGCATCGCTTCCGCCAAAGAGTATGAATTTATATCGTTAGTCTTTCTTAAAATCGCGCCAATGGCATTTTTCCCTTTAATGATGCGCCCGTCGAGAACATTGATTTCGGATTGCTTGGTCGCAATATCTTTCGAAAGGTTGTTGATGGCGATATTCTTAGATTTGATATTGGCAAGGGCTACGTTAATCTTGGCCGTAAGTAGAGCAACGTCGCGGGCATAAGAAGCGCTTAATTGCTTGGTGTTATTTAAAGTCTCCTGCCACTGGGCAATTTCTTTATTGCAGGCTTCAAGTTCTTGCTCAAGTTGAGAGCGGCTCTTCCCGGCAATTTGGTTAGTGCAAGAACTCTCAGCTTTCGCTATGAGCGGCGCAAATAAAAATAATATTAAAATTGGAGCAAACTTTTTCATTTAGAATAATAACATTATTCTTCCTTACTTTCTTCTGCCGGAGCTTCTTCCGCCACTTCCTCCTTACCCTTCTTCTCTACTTCGATTGCCGAGAGGTCGATTGGTACTGTTTCTTCCTCCTTCTCTTCGCGCGGTGCGGCGACCGTGACAGCCACTTCTTCCGGATATTCTTTCAATTCCACTCCTTCCGGCAATGGAATGTCTTTGGCCAAGATTTGGTCGCCGAATTGAACGAGGCTCGAGACATCGATTTCCAAGTTGTGTGGAAGGTCTTTGGGCATCGCTTCAATCTTTAATTCATGCAGAACTTTTACCAACGTGCCGCCAAGGTCCTTTACTGCCGGAGAAATTCCAGTGAATTCAATCGGCAATTTAACTTCGAGTTTATGACCTTTCTCAAATACATAAAAATCTGCATGTCGCGGGTTGCCTGTAATGGGGTCAATGTCTACGTCCTGAATTAAACTTTCCTTAATACCGTCATCTGTATCTAATGTGACTACGCTTGATTCGCCCGCCTCGTCCCAAACTTTTAAAAAGTCTATTTTACGGATGGAAATGGGCGTGGATGCTTCCTTTTTACCGTAAAAAACCGCCGGAATTCTGCCGGTTTTTCGTATTGCTTCTGGTTTTGTCTTAACGTCCCTTCCCTCCGCCTTTAAGGTAAGCATACCCCTATTTTAACTGAGATTTCTGGTAAAATCAACGTATTAACCTCACCCCAACCCCTCTCCTAGACGTAAGGAGAAGGGCAAGTATGGAAGTACATAATCATAAAAGATATTATGCAAAAAGGATATGATGCAACTAGAGACAAATATTTCAAAGAATTAGGATATAAAACTATAAGAATAAAGAATGAAAATATACAAACTGATTTAATGAAAGTAATTGAACAGATAAAGAAAACCCTCTCCTTGCGGCTAGGAGAGGGTGCTTCGAGCTTGTCGAGAAGCGGGTGAGGTTATAAAACGCGAAACCGGTCAAGCATGGCTTCGCTGGACCGGTTATTTCTTTCACCCCAGATACCTTTGAAGTAGGACAGTTAGAATTAATTGGCGAATTAAGAATTAATTAACTGTCATGAAAAAGAAATATAATCATTTGAGAGACGAGGAGAGATTTGTGATTGAGAAACTGTATCGAGTAGGAG
>JACOVQ010000014.1 GCA_016177225.1 Candidatus Zambryskiibacteriota bacterium | reverse complement strand
CAGTACTCCTACTCGATACAGTTTCTCAATCACAAATCTCTCCTCGTCTCTCAAATGATTATATTTCTTTTTCATGACAGTTAATTAATTCTTAATTCGCCAATTAATTCTAACTGTCCTACTTCAAAGGTATCTGGGGTCTGTTATGGGTAATCAACTTGTTTCATTAACGGTTATGGCGGTTGTAACTGCCATAGCCATTGTCGTGACGATTTTCCGCCATGAACTGGATAGCGTTCGCTTCAATTTCTTCAAACCTGACCCGCTTGCCGAGCTCAAAACTCTTTTGCCGGAGCTGGGTTTAGAACTTCGAGATAGGCTGGCGAGCCTTCAGTTTTTGCTGTCGCACACATGGCGCAATGACGGCGTCAAAGCAATCGTGCCGTTTTTTACCATCGTGTCGCCATGGTATGACCGGCTTGGGAAAATCCGAGCGATTCATCAAGGTATGTTGAAATCATACCGAGACACTACTGCGGCAACAAATCTGGCGCAGTTGTGCGAATCGCTTCAACTTGTCGGTGAGAGTTTGTTTCGCGGTATGAGTAAGACACGACAGATCGAAGAAGCATCCGAAGACAATATTTTTCTCGGTGAAATCTTCGGCTGGCCGAAGCCGGTCTGGTTTTGGAAAAAGCTCCGGCATGACCCGAAGAATTATTTTCTTCCGGGCGTGCAAGAAATGAATCCGTACGATGTCGTTTCGGTTGAAACAAGAGACTTCATCAACGCCCATGCCGCCAAAATCATCAAGGCGGTTGACGGCTTGGAAGCGGCTTGCCAAAACAGGCAGCCGGCGAGGAGGTCTATTCTTCATTTCAATTGAAGTGTGGCAGTGTATCGGAGCGCTCGTTTGTTTAGCGCTCCGATTTTTTTATTTAAGCGCGTTCAATAATAACCGTCATTCCCTTCGGGCTTTTTTTGGCTGGGTCGGCGATTTTATAATCAACGCTGACAAATTTAAGCATACGTTCAATGCGCTCGCGCAAAAACTTCTCATCTAAATATTTTGTCCGTCCGGGCAAAAACAAGTCTATCTTTACGCGGTTGCCTTCATTTAGCCAAACACTGGTCTTTTTAGCTTTCAGCGACAGGTCGTGGTCTCCCGTGCCTGTTTTTATCTGCACAGTTTTTAATTCTGATGAGTGAGATTTCTTGGCGACAAGTTTGCTCTTCTTATTTTCTTCATATAGGTATTTCCCGAAATCGGCAATCTTCGCTACCGGAGGGTTAGCATCGGGAGAAATTTCTATAAGGTCAAGCCCGAGCGATTCGCTTCTTACAAGCGCTTGTTCTAGAGTCAATACGCCAAGATTTTCTCCTTTCGGTCCGATGACGCGCAATTCACGAACTTTTATTTGCTGGTTAATTCTAGGTTGCAACTTCTAATCTTAATTATTAATGTTATAATACACTGATTCGATATGGAATACAAACATAATCCGCCGACTTTAGCCGAACTTCGCCAGTACAGAAAGCCGATTAAAAATGACCGCATCGAACATCTCAAATCTCTCTCCGGGGGAGAGAAACTTGCAGTTTACCTACATAAACAAATCGGTTCACTCGGATTCTTTTTTCTGCTCATCTTCTGGACCATTATTTGGCTCGGTTGGAATATGTTTGGTCCCATTGAGTACCGTTTCGACCCTGGGCCGGCTTTTGTCATCTGGCTTTTCACTTCCAATATTCTCCAGCTCATTCTCCTGCCGGTGATTATGGTGGGCCAAAATATCGAGGGTAGGGCGGCGGAATGGCGCGCCCAGATGGATTTCGAGATCAACCAGAAAGCCGAACACGAGATAGAAATCATCATCGCCCACCTTGAAAATCAGAACGAGATGCTTCTGGAGATGACGCGTAAAATTGAAAGACGGTAGACTGATAAATGCCTTTGTGTTAAGTTAAGTAAGGGTAGGCAAGAGGTTGTTATTGCGCGCACGGCCGGTTGGTCGCCGGTTTGTCTGCCGAAATTTGACGGCTCAAATTTCGGCGGTCTGTCCCATAAGGATTCGCAGAGCTATCGCGTTTGTCTGGTTGCATGGCGCGAAAATGCTCCGAATCTGTCGGACGAGAGCGGCTCTCACAAGACTCTGCCTACCCCCGGCCGCGAAAAATATTCACTCGCGGCCTTTTAATAAAGTAAAAGTAAGAAATTGCTAGGCTAGCAATTTTTAGATAGAAATGTTTTAATACTGCCCGGAAGTAACGTCTTTTCGAAAGGAGAACATTGTGGAATTTCCGAAGTATATGGAGAAAGGCTCACGGGGTCCTGCGGTAAACCTCATTCTCGCAATACTGGCTGTGTACGCTCGAGAGGTAGTCGACACTAGTCTTCACGGCATAGATTGCGATGGGATCTATGGAGATACCGGCGTCCACTGGATGAGGAATCTTCAAAATCTGGCGGAACTCGAAGTTGACGGGGGCTGTGGTCCCCAAACCCGTGAGTATTTGAAAGAAAGATACCATTTCGACTTCGAAGCCGCCGCTCGCGCGATGGGTGGTACCAATGTCTTCGTACAGCCGGACGGTACCGAAATCATCTGGTCGCCAAACCTGGTCGCCAAACCGAGGCTGTCAAAGTACTAGTCTAAATAGAGTGTCCCGCATTAAACAAAAGTCCCGTACTTCTGTCGTGTGCGGGACTTTTATTTTGTGGACTTAGTGTGGGTGAAAAAAGGGGTCACAAGTAGGGAACGAATCTCACAGTTGTTTTATTTAAAAGGGGGAGTAAGGTAAAATATTGTATACTTAATTCATAAATATATGGAAAAAAGAAAATTAACGCCGATCGTTGTGGTAGTCATTTTAGTAGTATTGGGATATTTCGGCTACCAGTTTTTCTGGACATCTCAAGAAGTTGCTCCTGATGATGAAGCTCTCCAAGAAGAAGCAGCCAGATTAAACCCGTTCAACCAAGAAGAGCCAGCAAATCCTTTCGAAGAATCGAATAATCCTTATGAGGGCATAAAGACAAATCCTTTTGAATAACATGAAAAAATTCTTAATGTCGTTGTTGGTCGTAAGTTGTTTGTTGTTAGTGAACGAAGCTCTGGCTCAAGAAGGGCAGAGCTTCGTCGGACCCAGTGGCTGTACTTCTAAAGAAGAATGTCGTAATTACTGCGATATCGATAACCACAAAGAAGAATGCCTAAATTTTGCTGTGAAAAATGGCATGATGAGCCAGGAAGATGCCGATAGAGCTCTCAAATTTCTTAATCAGACTGGTCCGGGTGGATGCAGGGGAGAAGAGTGTAAAACTTACTGTCAAGATGTCTCGCATAGAGAAGAATGCATCAAATTTGCCGAAGAAAATGGCTTGATTAAGCCCGGTAAAGCTGAACGCTTCAGAAAATTTCAGGAAATAGAAGAAAAGGGTGGACCGGGAGGCTGTAAGGGCGAGGAATGCAGGACTTATTGCAATGAGGTCTCGCACAGAGAAGAATGTTTTAAATTTGCCAGAGAACAAGGATTGATAGATGACAAGGAAGTAGAACGCTTTGAACAAGGCCAGAAAATTCTAGAGAAGATCAAAGAAACGGGCGGTCCGGGCGGGTGCAAAGACGAGGGGAAATGTCGAACATATTGTTCTGACGTATCGCGCGTGGAAGAATGTGCTGAATTTGGCGCCAAGCATACCGGTAAATCCCCAGAAGAAGTGCGCGAGATGCTCCAGAAATTTAAAGAGCATAAGGATGAGTTAATGGAAATGCGGCGCGAGCATATGGATGAGCGCATGAATGAGATACCTGGAGAAATGAATTTTGGACAGCGTCCAACTGAAGAAGAGATGGAAAAAATGAGAGCAAAGTATCAGAAAAATCGTGGCCGCTATCAAGGAATGGTGCCGCCAGAAGGTATGATGAGACCGCCAGAGGGAGTGGTACAGCCCGGAGATAATATAATGCAATCTCCGCAGGATATGCCAGCGACATTCTCCCCTCCGCCCAGCGAGACTTATACACCTCCTCCAACATATAGCGAACCTATCCATATGCCAGAACCTTCTCCCACCAGTTATGACCGCTCAAAGTCTTTTGTGGCAAATATCATTTCTGCGTTTATGGTTCCGTTTAGACAATGATAAAAGTTGTCGCTGTCCTGATGCTTAGATGTACCGAAAAATGTACGAACTGACGGCATGTGGGACCACTGGCTGAAGTTTAATCTTCCGGCAACTCTCACAAGCATTGAGGAAGGAGAGGACCCTGGTGGTGTTTCTGGTACCAACACTTCCGGCGACTTAAATTACGGTCCGCCCTGCCCGCCTGACAAAGAGCACCGCTACTTTTTCTATCTTTATAGTCTGGATACAATACTTGACTTGAAAGAAGGAGCAACCAAGTCCGAAATAAAAAAGGCTATGCAAGAACACATTCTCCAAAAGACTACTCTTGTTGGTCTTTACGAGAGAAGATAAACGCCAGCGCCTTCTTTTGCCCTCCGCGAGAGCTTAATGGCAGCCTCGGCGCCTTTCTTGGCAGAAGTTGCGTCAGTGTGGTTAATCTGCAATGACGAAACTATTTCCTCGAACTCTTCGTCTCCTTTCCTTACCTTTATTCTGTCGCCCTTGGAAAGAGAACTGGTGAGTTTTATAACAGCTACGCCAATTTTATCGTACCAATGGGTCACAGTGCCTATTTGCTTTTCCATGCTGTCATTATATCACAATATTGGTGGAGGTGGCGGGAGCGAGCCCGCGTCCATAAAGATGCGACATATGAATCTACAAGCTTAGAATGATTTTAATTCTCGGCTCTCGGACTATAAATCAGACAAAACATCCAAAAGACAAAGCTCTAAGTTTGGTCCCGAGGCGAGCACTCTCGAGGCTACAATCCGACAGATTAAGCGATTAAGGTATCTTTGCCGGATAGCCGATACTTAATCGGTTCGTTACGCGAGATTAAACTCGAGCGTATGCGAACTCAAAGTCTTTCGCCGTAAAATACGGAGAAATTACTGACTTTGCCCGTGTGACCATTGAGTCTACACTTAAAGTTTCCAAGAGTTTTAGGAGTTCTTGGAGCTCCGCTTGCACATACGAAGCTGTCTTTGTGTCAAAACTGACACCCCCGTATTTATAATGAACGTCCTAGGTCTCTCTCGATATCGCGTTTTCTGATTGCTTGGCGCTTATCAAATTTCTTTTTGCCCCGGGCGATAGCGATATCAATTTTCAGAAACCTGCCTTTATTATACACTAATAGAGGTATAATTGTCAAGCTTTTTGTCGCTTCGGCAGTTCTCAACTCCTCAATTTCTCGCTTTGAAATAAGAAGTTTTCTCGCTCTTCTCGCGTCGTAATCAGGAGGGGCATTTTTCGGCTGATATGCCGGAATATCCGCGCTAACGAGGAATGCCTCATTACCTCTGATATTTATAAACGAACCGCGAAGATTCATCTTACCGTCTTTAATCGATTTTACTTCCGTACCGAGAAGTTCGAGTCCCGCGCTCGACTTCTCCAGGATTTCGAAATCAAACAAAGCCCGCCTATTGTCTGCAAACGTAGTCATCATTGGAATTATATACTTTTTCAGTATAATGCCACTATATGAAATTAAATCCCAAGAAAGTCATTGCTCCCAAGCCGCCAAAAAAGCCTAGTCCGCCGGGTCGCGGGCTTTTGAACCAGGCGTTTCTTGCTCTTATTATTTTTCTTTTTCTGGCGAGCGGCTACTCGCTTCTTACCGGAGCACAAAAGTCAGCGGAAGAGATTTCTCTTTCGACTCTAGCTCAAGACATATCTTCAAATAAAGTGACCGGTCTCACGGTTATCGGAGACAAGCTCGATATCACTTATGCCGATGGAAAACAAAAGATTTCCAAGAAAGAAACTTCCGCGCCTCTGACCACCACGCTCAAAAATTACAATGTCTCTTCGGAAGCCCTCGCCAAAGTAAATATTGAAATAAAAAATGACCAAGGTTTTCTCTACTGGTTCTCATCGCTTGCCCCCATCTTTCTGCCGGTCATTGTGATATTTGCCATTCTCTGGTTTCTGTCGCGGCAGGTGAGAGGAGCGGGCATGCAGGCTTTTACCTTCGGGCAATCAAAGGCGCGCTTAACCACTCCCGATGATAAAAATCAGCGCATCACTTTCAAAGATGTGGCCGGAGCAAAAGAAGCCAAAGAAGAATTAAGGGAAATTGTGGATTTCTTAAAGAATCCCAAAAAATTTCTGGATATCGGCGCAAGGATTCCAAAAGGAGTGCTTCTTATGGGCGCGCCGGGTACGGGCAAAACGCTTTTGGCTCGGGCAGTGGCGGGTGAAGCGGGAGTATCGTTCTTTTCCATCTCCGGTTCGGAGTTCGTGGAAATGTTTGTGGGCGTTGGAGCCTCTCGCGTGCGCGACCTCTTTGATTTGGCTAAAAAAGTGGCGCCATCAATAATTTTTGTCGATGAAATCGATGCGGTCGGGCGCGTGCGCGGCACCGGCGTCGGCGGCGGCAATGACGAGCGCGAGCAGACACTCAATCAGATTCTAGTAGAGCTTGACGGCTTTGAGCCGAATGAAAAAGTGATCGTCATGGCCGCCACCAACCGCCCTGATGTGCTTGACCCGGCGCTTCTACGGCCGGGCAGGTTCGACAGGCGGGTAACGCTCGACCTTCCCGACCGCAAAGACAGAGAAGAAATACTTCTCATACATGCGCGCAAAAAGCCTTTTGCCGAGGATGTAAACATCCTGCTTATCGCCGAACGTACGCCCGGATTCTCCGGCGCAGACCTTTATTCGCTTATGAACGAAGCGGCAATACTCGCGGCCCGGGAAAATAGAAATAAAGTTTCGCAGTTTGATTTAATTCGCTCGATTGAGAAAGTGATGCTTGGTCCGGAGCGCAAGTCCCACATCCTTTCAAAGAAGGAAAAAGAGCTTACCGCTTACCACGAAGCCGGTCATGCGCTTGTCGCTTCGGTGCTTCCTTACGCGGACCCAGTGCATAAGATTTCCATCATTGCCCGCGGTCGAGCCGGAGGCTACACTCTTAAACTGCCTTTGGAAGATAGAAAGCTTCAATCAAAGAAAGAATTTCTCGATGACATTGCTACGGCGCTTGGAGGTTATGCGGTGGAGAAAATTGTGTACGGCGATGTTACTACCGGACCATCGAGCGACCTTCAGGTTGCGACCGCGCTGGCTCGCGATATGGTTACCAAATATGGCATGTCGGAAAAAATGGGGCCCTTGGCGCTCGAGGGAATGGCCGGCAAGCCGATTATGGGCATAGGAATAGGCGATAAAGAATATTCTGAAGCTGTCGGGACTGAAATTGATGCCGAAGTTTCAAAAATTATGAATGATGCGATGAAAAAAGTGGAGAAGATTATCAAAGAACGTCGTAACACTCTAGACGCTATTGCAAAACGCTTGATTGAAGCGGAAACCATCGAACAGAAAGAATTTGAAGAAATTCTCGTGGCAAACGGCATCGCTCCGAAGAAAAAGCAAGATATAGAACATCAGAATTAGAAATTGAAAAAGTCCGCCTTTCGGCGGACTTTTTACTACATGCCTTGCGACATGCAGTGTCTGCAGCGTCCTTTGTGGCTGAAGACTTCGTAAATGGCTGAAAGTCCTACCAGCACATAGATTATCGTGGCGATGCTTGAACCGACGAAATTCGCCAAGCTCCAGCCGCCAACCAGCGCTGTAAGACCCCAGTTGAGACCTCCAATCACGAGAAGTATGAATGCAAGTTTGTGCATATATTGCAATTAGTTGTTAAGGTTATTTCTAACCTGTATTTAATCTTAGCATCATTAAGTTTTAAGCAAGTCGAGTTTTCCCCAGTCTTCCAAAAACTCGTAACTCATTCTTACATTTTAACAACAATAAATTTTCTGGTATTCTGGTACATTGAACAAGTGTTAGCCACCTCTAGCTCAACGGTAGAGCACTCGCCTTATACGCGATTGGTTCCTGGTTCAAATCCAGGGAGGTGGACTATAAATTCTCTAAAACAGAAATATCCCCCTCTTGAAATATCGAGGAAGTTCCTTAGTATTTTTAGTTCCGGTCTATCTCACCGGAATGTCAGATACCTTTGCATAAATTCAGAAGTTATCCACGGTTTTCAGTTGAACCACTCCGTGATTTGATTTGACGGCTGTGGTAGCATAACTGCAACGATATCAATCGCTTATCATGAATACAGATAGCATGATTTCAGCGGGCGCTGATTTAAAAACTGGGAATGCGAGATATCAATACTTCGCTATGTTGGACTCGTTAGTTCTCCGTGAGCGATGGCTTTCGCCAAAGGGTCAAGAGATTATTAACGAGTGGAAGAACTCGGAATTTGATCGAGCGGTACTAGAGCGGCTTATAGGCAAACTGAACGGCAAACTTGATCTCAGAGGTATTCCGCTACGAAATGCCAATCTGCGAAAAAAGGACCTTTCACACTGCGATCTCTTTAGTGCCGATATGCAACAAACAGATCTCTGGAACGCTGACCTTAGCGAAAGTTACTTGTCACAGGTGAATATCAGCGGAGCAGTGCTTTCTTGGGCGAAAGTCAAGGGAACCCTAGTCGACAACGTTATAATTGATGCAAATACAAAATTATTGGGAATCGATCTGAGCGGCATCAACACAAATTTCGCTCTTCATTTCTTGTCCGCCGCTAAAGAGCAGCAAAGAATCGACGAACTCAAGCACCGCCATCCACGGTTTGCAATCTTCCTGAGAATCACTTCTGATTATGGTCGCTCTCTCTGGCGATGGTCGGCATGGACTGCAGGCGTAATAATGTTCTTCGGCCTCATTTATTCCATAGTGCCCGGGCTTTTGCAGGGTTCCAATAGTGGCGGTACATTAGACGGTCTCTACTTTTCCGCGGTAACCTTTACGACACTTGGCTATGGCGACATTTATCCAATAGGGGTTCTGGCGAAATCGCTCGTTGTCGTAGAAGTATTCTTGGGATATTTGATGGGTGGCATTCTCATTGCAATTCTCACGAGACGCGTTCTGGAATGACATCTGGCTCTTTTGCGAAGACCTCCAAAAGCCCTGCGATTAAAGGTTCCCATATCTCCGAAATACTTTTGGCACATTTAGTTTTCTTTCCAACAAAAGTTCGAAGATCGGCTCGGTACGGTGGACAAGTGAAGCTTATCCAATAGATTTTTCTGTGTTATGTGCTAGTATTAAAAACGGACTACCTTTGGGGGGAATATGGCAAAAAAATGTCCGCGGTGCGGGAACGAAAACGTGCATGCCGCGCGTTTTCGTTCCCGCAGGTATTCGTTCGGCACACGGTTTTTTGAAAGTCTCCGCGTGTTTGTTTTCCGGTTCCCGTGGCGTTGCAACGGCTGCGACCGGAGGTTTTACGCTTTCAGCCTTCATCATGATGAAAAAAGGCAGAAAGCAAGTATCGTATAACTAACGGTGGAAGTAAAAAGAGGAGCGAAGACGCCCTCTTTTTTATTTGTTTACTCAAAGTGGATTTTTGAACTAACAAACTCTACTCGTTCTTTCAAAATAGGAAATTTTGATAATGTCGGGTCATTTTCAATAATTTTGGTTGCTTCTGCCCGCGCGGCTTCAACCATTTTAATATTTTTAACGGCTTCCATGCCGAGGTCGGAGATGCCCCACTGTTTAGCACCGCGCAATTCTCCCGCGCCGCGTTGCAAGAGGTCAAACTCAGCCAATTCAAAACCAGATTTGGCGGTTTTTAATGCATTTAATCTGTCTATCGTTTTTTCTGATTTAGTTTCAGCAAAGACAAAACAATATGGCTGGTGGGTGCCTCGAAGCACCCGGCCGCGTAATTGATGCAGTTGCGCGAGGCCGAAGCGTTCTGCTCCTTCTATAATAATAAGCGAGGCGTTCTCGACATTTACTCCGACCTCGACGACTGAAGTCGAGGTCAAAATGTCTATTTCATGATTTTTAAATTGTTGCATCACTTTTTCTTTCTCCATTGGCTTCATCTTTGAGTGCAGGATTCCAATTCCGTATTCTGGAAATATTTCTTTTTTCAGTCTTTTTGCCTCCTCTTTTACCGATTTAGCCTGTATTGCCAGTTCCCCGCCCGACTCGCCTACGGCGAAGCCGTGGCGGGCGGGTTTATTCGGGTCAGGTTCATTGATTCTCGGACAAATAACATAAAGCTGTCTTCCGGCCCTCAATTCTTCTCGGATTTTTTCATACGCTTCAAGCCTTTTCTCAGAAGTAACTATTTCAGTAATAATTTTCTTGCGGCCGACCGGCATTTCGTCTAAAAGCGACAAATCCAAATCTCCATAAATCGTAAGAGCGAGCGTTCTGGGAATAGGGGTGGCGGTCATGCTCAAGAGATGCGGAGTTCTTTCTTCTTTGTTTACCAATTTTTGCCTTTGAGCTGTACCGAATCGATGCTGTTCATCGACGATAGCTAGTGCTAAATGCTTAAACTTTACCGATTTTTGAATTAGCGCGTGAGTACCGATAACAACTGCAATCTCGCCGTTTAAAACCCATTTCAATAATTGTGAACGGGAAATATGCGTCCAACCGTCCGGATTAACTTTGGAAGGGAATTTCAAACAGCCACTGCCGGTAATGAGACCAATTTGAATAGGCAAATGCGAAAAATATTTGATGAAAAATTCGAAGTGTTGCCGCGCCAGTATTTCGGTCGGAGCCATATAGGTTACTTGAAATTTGTTTGCGACTACGGCATAGGTTGCCGCCGCGGCCACGGCGGTTTTGCCGGAACCGACGTCGCCTTCCAAAAGGCGTGACATCGGATGTCCACGGCGAAAATCTTCCAAAATATGCTCAATGCATTTCATCTGCGCTCCGGTTACTTTGAAAGGAAAACGCTCAATAAATTTATTTAATTCCCCAATATCTCTATTAATAACAAAAGCAACGCGTTCTTTAAACTCATGCCGAGCTTTCTGTCTTTCTAGCTGGATGAAAAATATTTCTTCAAATGCGAACCTTTTGCGCGCCGCTTGGGCGTGCTCTAATTTTTTCGGCGTGTGGATCCAGATAAGAGAAGTTTTTAAGTTTGGAAGATTATAAATTCTCAGTATCTCTTGTGGAATAGGATCAATGTCAAGAGGTACCCTTGACAGCACTTTTTTGACGCTATGATAAATCCAGTTAGATGTGATGCCGCGACTCTCGGGATAAATTGGGTACAAATTATGTTCTTTACTTGATGTAAAGAGAGTTGCAGCCGGTTCCACTTTTGGATTTGAGAAATATAATTGTCCCTTCCTTTCAGAAACTTTCCCCTCCACTCTCACAAAAGAATTTTCCGAAATCATCTTGGCCAAATAAGCTTGGTGGAACCAAATAATTTTTATTTTTCCGCTATTATCTTCTACGAACCCTTCAGCCATTGGAATCTTCTTTCTAAAAGCCTTTTTAGTTTTAAGTCCGGAAATAGTGCCAAAGATTACGGCACTTTCTCCTTTGCGCAGATTAGAGATAATTGAAGTGTCAGCTGTGCTGTCATAACGAGCTGGGAAGTGATAGAGCAAATCTTTTATTGTTACAACTCCCAATTTCTTTAATCCTTTTTCTTGTGCAGGAGAGATTCTGAAAGCTTCTGTTAATCGTGTTTCTAAGTTCATGGATTTGTGCTAAATTTAGCATACTTTGGAGCCGTGGCTGAGTCCGGTCGAAAGCGCCACACTGCTAACGTGGTAGGGTCTCAAAGCCCTCCTGGGTTCAAATCCCAGCGGCTCCGCCTTCGCCTCGCAGTAGCTCGGCTTTGGCGTGACACAGTCCGCAGAAGACAAGCGAAGGCGGGAAGAAAATACATGTTTTACGTATATAGTTTAAAATGCAAAGATGGATATTATGTTGGGTGTACTGACGACATCATTGATCGTTTAAATAGGCATACAAAAGGTAATGTACCTGCAACCGCAAATCGCTTGCCTTTCGAAAAATATCTTAAGTCGGGGTCAGGTCGAGCATTTATAAATAAACATTTTGCGCAATATTTCAAAACAGAAAAGTGATAAAATGTAAGAACCCTCTTCGACTTGACGTAGCTTTAGCGAAGTCAGTAAAGGGATTCGAACTTAAAGAAAGTATGGACTGCCCATTTTGCAAAAACGAAGAAGTGAAGCATCGAACGATCATCGAAAATGATCTCGCTTTTGCGTTCCCAACTAATACTCCAATAGTTTCCGGCCATATTCTTGTGTGTCCAAAAAGGCATATCCAGTATTACGAAGACACCACCTCGGAAGAAAAGAATGCTATTGAGAATTTAAGAGGCAAACTCAAACCCGCATTAAAGAGAGCGTTTGGAGCAGAAGGATTTAATTATGCTTGGAATGAGGAAAAGATAGGTGGTCAATCGGTATCGCATTTCCACCTCCATATCGTTCCGCGGAAAGAAGGAGATGTTGGTATCTATCAGTACGAGCCCCGAGAGTTTCTTTATCGACCCGGTCCTCGAACAGTCGCTTCTCCTCAAGAAGAAATAGACACGGCGATTAAAGCGATTAAACAAGCCTTATAAACATATGACACAGACTAAACAAACAAAAAAGAATTTCGGCATTTCTCCAGAGCATCTGGCAGAACTTCACCGAGCCACACTCATAGCTTCTACTGGCGCATCTACTCGACTTGCAGGATCAAAGCTGTCCGATAAAGAAGTTGAACGGGTGGTTAATACTGTTTTTGCGCAAAAGTAGGAACTTCAAAGTAATCTGGATTTTCTTTGTAGATTCGTCTTAAATCCCTTACAGCTTTATCAACCCTAGCGTAATTGAGTTGTCTTGGTTCAAAGTTGCGCCAATCGTCCCCGCCAAGTTTTAATAAAATGCAAAAACCAAAACTCATTATCTTTTCGTCTGGAACTAAAATCGGCGGTGGAAGCGGGTTTGAAAATTTAGTAATAGCTCAAAGGTCCGAGAAACTTTCCTCTTCAGATTCCCCGTGGAAATTCTAGCAAACGATACTGCCGAAACTCTTGGAGAGCGAGTCAATAAAATGGAGCATCGATGGCAACCGAAAATCACAAATATGGTTATAAACGGTGAAATTGGCTGGGATGGTAAAAACGGAGAGAGCCTCCATGTGCCGGACAATTACAAATTATTATAAAAAGCTTGCTTGAAAGATGTGGTTGGATTATAATCTAGCCAATATGAATGAATTTGAAAACGGGAGTTTTGTGAGGAAAAACGGCATATGGCTTGTAGTGCTTGCGGCTTTTATCGTCTTTGGCTTTCTTCTCTTTAAAGGATGGGACAAGGTAGTTAACCAGGAAATTGACGGCAAAATGGAAACTGTTACCGGCAGTTTCAATTGTCTCCCGTTTAAGGACGGCACGTCCATTGACGATACAAACTGCGTACTCGGCGTCAAAAGCCGCGATGGTTTCTACTATGCTCTCGATATAAGCCACATCCAGGACGTCAACACGGACCTGAAAGTTGAAGACACTATCGCCGTTACCGGATTTATCAAGCCGGAAAGCGAAGCCGCCACTTCCCAGTGGACAGCTTTTGGCATTAAAGGCGTCATCCGCGTCAATACTCTCCTTCGCACTCGTTAATGCCGTTTACTTAGTGAGCAAACGCTACACAAAGGATTTGTTTGGCTCCGGCTAGTTTAAGAACGCGCCTCGCTTCGGCAAATGTCGCGCCCGTGGTAAAAACATCGTCGATAATCAGCACGTTTTTGCCCTTAAAGACTTGCTCATCGATAATCGACATTGAATTTTTGATATTTTCCAAACGCGCATTTTTGGAAGAAGTTTCCGTTTGACTTTGAGTATGGCGAATTTTTATTAATTGTTTTGGGAAGTGAGCGAATGTATGGCCCATATCTTTATCCATTATTTTTGCTGTGATAAGTTCGGTCTGATTCCAGCCGCGTTCCCGTCGGCGTTCTTTTGAAGATGGAACGGGAACCAGAGGAATGAGCGTTTCTTGCCAGCCGGAATGAAATAAAGATATCTCGGCAAATTCATGCTTGATGACGTCGTGAATAATTTCAGCCGCTTTATCGGCAATAATCTTATTGCCTCGGTATTTGATTTCCCAAACAATCTTTTTAACCGTTGGGTGGCTGTAATCAAAGATTGCGAAGATATCTTTTTCGGAAATTCTTTCGGCCTGAGGACATTTATCAAGAATGGCGGCGGCCGAGAGCGCTTCAAGTTCCAAAGTCTCGTTACTTTTGGGAAAGAGAAAATCCAGAAATAAATTCATGATAATATTATAACCAATGGCATTCCTCTCTAAATTTTTCGACAAAAAAGAATCAAGAGCTTTGGGCGTCGATATCGGCTCTTCCGCGATAAAGGTGGTGGAGCTGGCAAAGAAAAACGGCCAGGCGGCACTCGTCACTTACGGCGAGCTGGCTCTCGGGCCTTATGCCGGGTTTAACGTGGGCCAAGCCGTCTCTTTGCCGCCGGGAAAAATCGCCCAAGCCATTAACGATTTATTAAACGAGAAAGAAGTTGGTGTGACCACTCGAAAATGCGGACTCTCTATTCCTTTCGGTTCTTCGCTTATGTCTGTCATTGAGATGCCGGAAGTGAGCACTAAAGAACTTGCCGTAATGGTGCCTCTGGAAGCCAGGAAATATATACCGGTGCCAATATCGGAAGTGCAGATAGACTGGTCGGTCATTCCGAAAAGCGGCGTAAGCCGTGCGGAAGATGAACTTGCCGGGAGAAATGTGGCCATCTCCGCCATTCCAAAAATTGACGTGTTAATCGTGGCCATTCATAACGAAACCATCGCGCGCTATCAAGAAATTATTGCGAAGAGCGCGCTCGAAGCAAGTTTTTTTGAAATAGAAATTTTTGCCACTGGCCGCGCCGTGCTCGACGAAGTGCTTCAGCCGGTGATGATTATAGATATCGGCGCGGCCACCACCAAGCTCTATGTCGTCGAACGCGGCATTATCCGCGCTTCCCATACCGTCAACCGCGGTTCTCAAGACATTACCGGCGCCATTTCAAAATCACTCGGCGTTGCTCCTGCAGAGGCTGAGGTTATCAAACGCCAAGAAGGGCTCGTTGGCGAGAATCAAAACATTACCGATGTTTCAAGGCTGGTGCTCGATTATATTTTCGGCGAAGCCAATGTCGCACTCCTTTCTTTTGAGAAGAAATACAACAGGACCATTGCCAAAGTGATTTTAGTCGGCGGCGGCTCGGCGCTCAAAGGCCTCGCGAATCTGGCCAAAGAAGCTTTCAAGACGGAAGTAATGTCCGCCGACCCGTTTAGCAAAGTATCCGCGCCGGCCTTTCTCGCCAATATTTTGAAAGAAACCGGCCCGGAATTCGCCGTCGCCATCGGCCTCGCCTTACGCAAATTATCCGAGGAGGAGTAGCTTGTAATGAAGACTATTAACGTACGTCAGAGTCTATGATAATATACAAAATATGACTAGAAAAACTCTACCTAAAACCCCATCATTTCTTGTTGAATATGAGCGCGAAACAGACAAGCGCTGGATCGCCGATATCCCGAACCTACCGGGAGTGATGGCTTACGGTCTCACTAAAACAGAAGCTAGAAAAAAAGTTTTCGCTATCGCATTGCGCACTCTTGCAGATAAGGTAGAACACGGAATCACTCCTGCTTCAGTGACCAAATTGTTTAGTAATGAAATGGCGCACAGCTAAAGCCCCTCAAGTTTTAAGATCATTATTCAAACTTGGCCGGTTTATCAAAAGGCAAAAAGGTTCCCATAGAATTTTAACAAAATCGGGATGGCCTGATTTTACTTTTGCATTCCACGAGCAGGAAGAAATCGGTCCTCGCATGCTTGCTCGCATATCTAAATGCACTGGTCTTATGCCAGATGATTTGTAATGGATATCCAAGGAAGAATAAGCCTTATTTAGAGCCATAAAACGCCAAATCCTTGACATTTGGCGGCTTTAGGTGTATGATGTACACAGGTAATTCAAGCTCTTTAACCGCCGCTTTGCGGCCCCTATAACCTCGGGCAGAGGGAAGCTCTCGGCTTTCAGCCGAAAGGAGACAGTATGGCAAAATATGCAGATGTGAGTGCGGGTCAAACAGAGGCTTGTATCAATCGCATGGGCGGTTGGGACAACTTCCTTCGATTTATCGGCGGACAAGGTAAGGTCGTTTTCGAAACAATCCTCACCTTCCTCCGCACGTTCTCCATTGCCGCCCAACCCGCTATCACCACCTCGAAAGAATATTTCGAGGAAGCGGGAGTGAAGTGGACGGGAGACAACTTCAAGGCTCAATTCCTGGGCCTGGAAGTTCCCGAGACTGCGGAAACCGAGCTTGCTATCCACAAACTGGAACAAGCATCGCTCGATGCGCCCATCCTCGCCGAACGTGGAGACAAAGCCGAGACGGCAGTGTCGCAATTCAAGGTGTTCCTTGCTAAGAACCGCAAGAGTTCAGAGTGGTTCATCTTCTACCTTCGCGGTAGGGATGGAAACCTCTGGGCCGTGCACGCGTACTGGGACACCGGCGACGGCGGCTGGGACGTCCGCGCCCACTCGGTGACGTATCCGTACAGCTGGGATGCTGGTCGCCGGGTGGTTTCTCGCAACTAGACCCTTTGACTCCTGCCGAAGGCAGGATGACACTTGCGAAAGTGTCGAGGCGCTTCTCACGAGGCGCCTTTTTCTATATTATTAAAATAAATCTGTTGGCATCTTTGATCAAGGTTAAGGGTGGCAGATGCATACCAGTAAATTAAATATGGTATCAAAAAATAAAATAGTTGGTGCGAGATGTTATGGAGTAGAGACTCCGAATTCGATACAACCTTAAGAAGATTCAAGAGGTGGTGGCATGGAAAGCATTCCGCACGAAATCACTCTGGGCCGTGAACGCGAACTGGAACACCGACAACGGCGGCTGGAACGTCAACGCCAACTCGGTGACGAATCCGAACAGCTGGAATGCTGGTAACCAGGTGGTTTCTCGAAACTGTAAATTTTCTCCCGCTTCTATCAAGGGCGGGAGTTTTTATTTAACCCTTTTTTCCATCCGCCTAGTTCTAACCCAATCTTTTCTAATTGTTGAAGGAATTCAGAATATTCCTTGCTATTTATCAACTCGTTTTCCCAGGCAATTTCTGCAAAGAATTTAATTCTATCCATTTTATATATTGCTTTTTCAAGATAGGGCAATTTATTGGATGGAGAAGCGAATCTAGAAGTGTGAGTGAGTTCTAAAAGTTCAAGAAATAAATTATCTATTCTCTCTCCTACTCCAAAGCGTTCTGGCTTGGCTATTTTCCTATAAAGTTTCAGCCAATACGAATATGCCGCCTTCTCCTTAAAAAGTACCGTAGGTACTTTTGCGGGGGGGTAGTTCCGCTATTCTTATCCATATGTACGAGCGTATCATATCTTTAGAAAATCTTTTCGACGCCTGGCGGGAATTCCTAAAAGGCAAAAGGAAGCGTAAAGACGTTGCCGAATTTTCAGAAAATCTTTCAGCAAATATTTACAATCTTCATTTGGACTTAAAATCCTTTTCTTATCTCCACGGCCCCTATCACGCTTTCAATATCTCAGACCCCAAACCAAGAAACATCCACAAAGCTACAGTCCGAGACAGATTATTGCACCACGCTATCTACCGAGTTCTCTATCCATATTTCGATAAGGCATTCATCTCAGACTCGTATTCCTGCAGATTAAGCAAAGGCACTCATAGAGCACTAGAGAGATTCAAGCGATTTGGAAACCGGGTTTCCAAGAACCGTACCAAGCAGTGCTTTATTCTGAAATGCGATATTAGAAAGTTTTTTGCAAGCATTGACCACCAAATACTCTTGCAAATTTTAGAGAAATATATAAGTGATAAAAATATTCTCTGGCTTTTAGAAAGAATTATTTATAGTTTTGATAAAGGCCTTCCCTTAGGAAACTTAACCTCCCAACTCCTAGTAAACATCTATATGAATGAATTCGACCAATTCGTTAAACACAAGCTTAAAATCAAACACTACATAAGATATGCAGATGACTTCATCCTGTTTTCTCAAGATAAATCGCATCCTCTTAGAGAAATTCAAAATTTCTTGGAAAATAACCTTAAACTCACTCTCCACCCAAACAAAGTCTTTACCAAAACCCTCTCTTCCGGACTAGACTTCCTCGGCTGGGTGCATTTCCCAAAGCACAGAGTTTTAAGAACTGTTACGAAGAGGAGAATGCTGAAGAAGCTCAAACAAAATCCAAACAAAGAATCTCTCGATTCGTATTTGGGGATGCTGGAGTGGGGGAATGGGCGTAAGTTGCGAAAATTGATTGGAAAGTTATAAACACTTTATTGTGTCGGAAACTTGATTTTTGTTTTATAATTTAGCTACAAATGCCACCCAAATTCCAGTCATCATTTATTCCAAAAGGGCCGATAGCGTCGTCCTCGCAAACGGCCGTGGTAAGGAGGGTGGGACAAAGAAATTTTGTCTCTTCCTTAGCTTATCTAATCTTCGTAGTTTCCTTAATACTGGCTATCGGAGTATTTGGATACAAAACTTATCTTGAATACCGCATCAAGCAAATGTCTGCCGACCTGGTTTCGGCCAAAGCTCAACTTGACCCGCAATCCATCGAAGAACTTACCAATCTTAACAACCGCATCGTCGCGACTAAAACTTTGATTAAAGACCATCGTATTATCACTCCGCTTCTGGAATTTCTGGAAGCGGAGACTCCCAAGACTGTGCGCTTTACCGAGTTCCAGTATTCCGTCGGAGAACATGGATTAGAATTTACTCTTAACGGTTTGGCCAAAGGCTATAACGCCGTGGCGCTTCTTGCGCAAAGCTTTAATCAAAGTCGATACTTCAGCGCTCCCGCTTTCTCCAACCTTGCCTTGAACGATAAAGGCGAAGTGCTCTTCTCTTTTAAAACTACGGTAAATCCCGAATTATTATCTTATTCGGCCGTTTCCGCCGCTTCTTCCACCCCGCAATGAAAAATAAAAGCGCCATTACCCTCATAGTCTTAGCCTTAGGCCTCTTCTACACTTTTACCAATGTCGAATACGAAAAGGCAAAAGAACTTCATAGTGCCGTAATAAAGTACCAGGATGTACTCGCCAATATTGCCGATGTCATAAATCTTAGAGACAATCTGCTTGTGTCTTACGAAGAATTTCCAGCCGATGAAAAAGCCCGCATAGAAAAAGTTCTACCTGACAATGTTGATACGGTTAATCTTGCTCTCGAACTGGACGGTATAGGAGCCCGCTACGGCATTTCTTTGAAAGATGTCAGCATTGATTCCGATAATAGCCGGGCGGTTGCCGCCGTATTGCCCCAAAATAATCTTTCGTATGACAAAACTCGCGTTTCTTTCAGCTTCGTGTCCAATTACCAAAACTTCAAGCGCTTTCTCTCTGATGTGGAGAAGAATCTTCGATTGATGGAAATCAAGTCGGTTTCTTTTAGAAGCGAGGATTCCGGTCTCTACGAACACAAGGTCACTATAGAAACTTATAAAATCGGTAAAACCCCTATTGCCGATATCGACAAAGACCTGCTATCGATTCTTAACAGGCTCAAAGAGGTAACTTTGGAAAAAAATATTTTTTCAGACTCCGCTTTCTCACAACTCTCCGACTTCAGTGTTAATCTATCAAGCCAAGATACCGGTCGTCCAAATCCTTTCGAGCGTTTGGAACGAGATTAAATATGCCAAAAAATGCGACCGCAATACCAACCAGAGAACTGAAAGATACTGACGCTTCCGGAAAGATTCTTGAGTATATTCCCGAAGAGTCCGCCGAACATTACGGAGCGGTTCCTTTAGGCGTTAAAGACGGCGTGCTTGAGATAGGAGCTCTAGATCCAAACAATCTCGAAACGCGCGACGCTCTCAATTTCATTTCGGCGCGCATAGGCATGCCTTATAAGCTGTTTCTCATAAGTGAAGATGATTTCAAGTTGGTGTTGGAAAAATACAAAGGACTTTCCGGGGAAGTGACTAAGGCCTTGACCGAACTTGAATCAGAACTATCAACCGCCAGCTCGATTGCTGAAGAAAAGAAAGGGGAAGGCAAAGAGCCGTCCGAAGCGGTTATTGTGGAAGAGGCTCCGGTCACTAAAATTGTCGCCACCATTTTAAGCTACGCCTCGGAGGGCAAGGCTTCCGATATTCATATTGAGCCAATGCACGACCATGTGCGCGTCCGTTTCCGCGTAGACGGAATGCTTAACACTTCTTTGACTTTGCCGGTAAAGGTGCATTCGGCCATAGTGGCGCGCATCAAGATTCTTTCCAATATGCGTTTGGACGAAAAGCGCAAACCTCAAGACGGGCGTTTCTCGGCCAAAGTGGAAGAAAACAAAATAGATTTCCGCGTTTCCACTTTTCCCACTTACTATGGAGAGAAGGTGGCCATGAGAATCCTTGACCAGTCGCAAGGTCTTCGGACTCTCGACGATTTTGGATTTACCGATACCAATATGAAGGCGATAAGAAAAGCCCTTAAGCGTTCATACGGGCTCATTCTCATTACCGGTCCAACCGGGTCGGGTAAATCAACGACGCTTTACGCCATGCTTAATGAGGTTGATAAGGAACATAAAAACGTTCTTTCTCTTGAAGACCCCATCGAGTATTCCATCGACAGCGTATCGCAATCGCAAGTGCACCCGGAAATCGATTACACCTTTGCCACCGGTTTGAGAACCACTTTGCGTCAAGACCCGGACATTATTATGGTGGGAGAAATTCGCGACAAAGAGACGGCTCAGCTTGCGATACAAGCCGCTCTTACCGGACACTTGGTCTTTTCCACCCTGCATACCAATAACGCCATAGGTGCGATACCAAGGCTTATCGATATGGGTGTTGACCCGTATCTAATCGCTCCGACGCTCGCGCTCTCGATGGCGCAGAGATTGGTGCGCAAACTTTGTCCGGACGGTGGCAAACCGATACCGGTGGAGGATTCCATTAAAGTAATGATAGACAAACAATTTGAGGATTTGCCCTCTGAATTTAAGAAAGAACTCAAACTTGGCAAAGAAGTCTTCGGCATAGAGCCGACACCCTCTTGTCTTACCGGCACTTCCGGCAGAATTGCCGTGATAGAAGTGCTTGAGATGGATAAAAAAGTCGAGAAGGCCATTCTCGAAAACCCGACGGAAGCGGAACTGTATAAAATTGCCCGCGCCAAAGGCATGCTTTCAATGAAGGAAGACGCTCTTCTCAAAGCTTTCGATAAAATTATTCCTTTTGAAGAGATTAATACGCTATAATAAAACTTATATGTCCGAGCATGAGAAACTTTTAGACGAGCTGGTTGAGACGGTTTTTAAAGAAGGCGCTTCAGACCTTCATTTCGCCGAAGGTAGATTGCCCGTCATAAGAGTGGCGAATTTTCTCATCCCGCTTACAAAGATTTCTCCGTTGTCGCGGCAAGATACGGAAGTTCTGATATCGGCAATGCTTACGCCGGAACAGAAAAAAGAATTTGAAAACAGCAAAGAAGTAAATTTTGCTTACAATCATAAGAATCAGGAACGTTTCCGCTGCAACGCTTATCAGGCGCTTGGCAAAATCAGTCTTGCCATGCGTTTGGTGCCGTCTATCGTCAAAACCTTTGCCGAATTAAATTTGCCGCCGATTCTTGAGAGTTTTGCCAAGCGCCAGCAAGGATTCTTTCTGGTGGTGGGGCCGATAGGGGTGGGCAAATCGACTACGCTCGCAACGATGGTCGAAGCAATCAATACGGAAAGACTGGAACACATTATTACCGTTGAAGACCCGATAGAATTCGTATTTGAGCCCAAAAAAGCGATTATTGACCAGCGCGAAGTAAAACTCGATACTCCGGATTTCCACACTGCATTAAAGGGAGTGTTCAGACAGGATGCCGATATCGTGATGATAGGAGAAATGCGCGACCCGGAGACAATTTCGACCGCGGTCACGGCGGCAGAAACCGGACACTTAGTGCTCTCAACGCTCCACACCAATACGGCATCTCAAACGGTCGACCGCATTATCGATTCTTTCCCGCCGGAACAGCAATCGCAAATCCGCATTCAGTTATCAGAATCTCTTCTCGGCATTTTTTCTCAAAGGCTTGTGCCGAGAATTTCCGGAGGCCTTATTCCGGCTTATGAACTTCTTATCAGTAACAATGCTGTCTCTAATTTAATCAGAGAAAAGCGCACTCATGAGATTGGCGCCGTTATTGAAACTAGCTCGGAAGAGGGCATGATAGACCTAAACCGCTCTTTGGCCCAGCTTGTCAGAAGCGGCGACATAACGGTGGAAAATGCTTTTCAATTTTCAGTCAATCCCAAAGCGCTCGAAAGAATGATATAGTTCGACAAGCTCACTGCAAGTAATATGCTATTTAATTACAAAGCTTTAGAAAATTCAGGAAAAAGAACGGGAGGTTCCATCGAAGCCGTTTCCATGGATGTCGCCGTCGGTTCGCTCCAGAAACGCGGTCTTATCGTGGCCAGTATTGAGCCGGCCGAGAAAACTTCCTGGCTTTCAAATATAAAGTTCGGCTCGGGAGTGTCTCAGAAAGAAATAGTCATGCTCTCCCGCCAAATCTCGGCTCTTTTTGAAGCAAGAATCTCACCCCTAAAAATATTTTCTCTTTTGTCAGAAGAGATGGAGAACAAGACTTTAAGAAAAAGCCTGATACAAGTAACGACTGACCTTCAAGCCGGAAGCACTATTTCAAAGGCTTTAGAGAAACATCCGGCCATATTTTCCAATTTTTACGTCAATATGGTAAGGTCCGGAGAAGAGACAGGCAAGCTCAACGAAATCTTTAAATACCTTGCCGATTACATTAACCGCAGTTACGAGGTAATGTCCAAAGCAAGGAACGCTCTTATTTATCCCAGTTTTGTAATCGTCGTATTTATCGCGGTAATGGTGCTGATGTTTACTTTTGTCATACCAAAAATCAGTCTTATCATTGCCGAATCAGGCGAAGCCGTACCGTTCTACTCGAAAGTGGTCTTTGCCGCGAGCAGTTTTCTGGTTAGTTACGGATTTCTTATAATTGTCGCTTTGATAGTCATCGTATTTTTGATCGTAAAATTTGCCCGCACTCGCGAAGGGAGGGCTCAACTTGCCAGATTCAAACTTGAGATACCGTATGCTGGAGATATCTATAAGAAGTTATATCTTTCAATCATCACCGATAATATGAATACAATGGTCATGTCCGGCATTCCCATGGTCAAGGCCATTGAAGTCACTTCTTCGGTTGTGGACAACGAAGTCTATCGAGAAATTTTGGAGGGAGCACTTCTCGCCGTTAAAGAAGGCCGTTCTTTGTCGCAGTCCCTGTCTCAATATAAAGAAATTCCCAGTACCTTGGTTCAGATGATTAAGGTTGGCGAGGAGTCCGGAGAATTAGGTTCTATCTTGGGTACCATGGCCCACTTTTATCAAAGGGAAGTGATGGACTCGGTTGATACTTTGGTAAGCCTGATAGAACCCATGATGATAGTGCTTTTAGGCTTAAGTGTCGGGCTGATTATGGCTTCCGTTCTTATCCCCATATACCAGATTGCCAATTCCGGAGGCGTTTAAGGTATAATAACATCATGGATAAAAATAGAACAAGAGGCTTCACTCTTATCGAACTTTTGGTAGTCATTGCTATCATCGGCATTTTGTCTTCAGTGGTCTTGACTTCTCTCAATACGGCGCGAGGCAAAGGCAATGATGCAAAAATTAAAGCTCAGCTTTCAGGACTCAGAGCCGCTGCAGAAATTTACTACGACAATAACGGCAGTTATGGTACTGTCACCGCCAGTTGCAACAACATGTTTTCTGACGCCGCTTCCGGTATGGTCAACTACACTACCGCAGGCAATTATCCGACCGGCGCGACTCTGACTTGCGTATCCACTGGTACCGGTTATGCCGTCTCGGCTCTTCTTCCTGGAGCGGGAGGAAATTGGTGCGTTGACAGTCTCGGAACCTCAAAATCTGCTGGTACCATCGGCTCTGGTGACGCCGTTTGCTAACACAGCACTCCTTTTTGTTTTCGGTATGGTATTTGGCAGTTTTCTTAATGTTGTAGCTCTGCGTTTTGGTAAGAAAAGTATCGGTGGTAGAAGCGCGTGCCCGCATTGCAGGAAGGTTCTCAAATGGCATGAGTTAATCCCGATTCTAAGTTTTCTGGTTCAAAGAGGCAAATGCGGAAATTGCGAAGCAAAAATTTCTTATCAATACCCGCTTATCGAACTGTTTACTGGTCTGGTGTTTATTACCGTGCCGCTGTGGATGTTGCCGGTATTTTGCATTTATATCGTCATCCTTATTTACGATTTTCATCACAAAATTATTCCAGACACTCTTGTCTACTCCGTTATCATCATCTCTCTATTGTTCGGACGGCATCTATTGGCAGGACTAATTATCTTCACATTTTTTGCTCTCCTATGGCTTATCAGTAAAGGTCGCATTATCGGCTTCGGCGATGCCAAACTCGGGTTATCTATCGGACTCCTCCTCGGCGGAGCACAAGGCTTCTCTGCCATCGTGGTGGCCTTTTGGATAGGGGCGATAGTAAGCCTCTTTCTCATGCGGCGAAAAGGGCTTACAATGAAAAGCGAAGTGCCATTCGCGCCGTTTATGATACTGGGCGCTTGGCTCGGCATGATGCTAAATCTAGATTTATTGCATGTCATCTCATTTTAAAAATACCGGCTTCAGTCTTGTTGAACTTATCGTTTCTATTGGCATTGCTTCCATTATTCTTACTGCAATTATTTCCAACCAGTCTTCTTACAGCGATAGCATTGCTCTCTCAAACTTGGCTGACGACATCTCTCTCTCTTTATCGCAGGCGCAAACTTACGGCGCCGCCGTCAGGGAAGCCGGGTCTGGCTCCGCCAATTTCTCAGCCGCTTACGGCTTGTCTTTTACTCTCAGTTCCAACAAAGCCTATGTCTACTTTACAGACTTGGATGGCGATAAAATTTATGATGCGGAAGAAAATCTTTCTCAAATCAATATTTCTCGCGATAACTATATTGCCGATATCTGCGCTGTCAAATCTTCCAGCCCTGAAGATTGCGGCATAGAGAGAGTCGACATCACTTTCATTCGCCCAAAGACCGAGCCGCAACTGGTTTTCTCCAACCCGATAGAGAATGTCATTGGAGCAAAGATAACGCTCAAGAGTCCGGCGGGGCGAGTAAAATCTGTTATTGTTTATACCAGCGGGCAAATTACCGTACAATGATATGAAAAATTTTCAATTTTCAATTTTCAATTTTCAAAAAGGGTTCACGCTCATCGAGTTGATGACGGCGATTGCAATCTTTACCATAGTAATGACCATTTCCATGGGTTCTCTTCTCAATATTTTTGACGTTAATCGCAAATCTCGTTCTTTAAAAACGGTGCTCAATAACCTTAATCTCGCCGTCGAAAGCATGTCCCGAGAAATGCGCTTTGGCAGAAATTATCATTGCGGCGGAGGAGATGTAAGCATTCCGCAAAATTGCTCTTCCGGCGATATTATTATAAGTTTTCTTTCGAGCGATGGCGCGCAAATTACTTATCGCTTTAATAACGCCTCGATAGAGAAGAAAGTCGGAACCGGCTCGTACCTTGCAGTAACGGCCCCGGAGATAGTCATAGACGACCTGGTGTTCTATGCTCAAGGCGCTTCAAGCGCAGACGCTCTTCAGCCCAAAGTAGTTATGAAGATTAAGAGCCATGCCGGTTCCGGTAAGAGCCGTTCGGATTTCACTTTGCAGACTCTCGTGTCCGAACGCACTCTAGATAGAGCTTTATGAAAAATAACGGATTCACAATTATCGAAAGTTTGGTGGCCATGGCGATTTTACTCGCCGCCATCGCTGGGGCATCTGCCGCTCTGCAAACCGGCATTTCATCATATATTTTTTCTAAAGATCAGGTAATTGCCTTCTATCTCGCCCAGGAAGGTTTCGAGCAAGTGCGCAATATCCGTGATGAAAATGCTCTTGCCGGACGCGACTGGCTTACCGGTTTATCTGATTGCTTTTCTCCCAACTCATGCACAGTCAGTCCGGTTGAGAATTCTAATGTTGCTGCTTGCGGCTTATTTGGCACCTGTCCAGTACTAAGACAAGATACGCAGACGGGCTTCTTCGGCTATAATGCTCTCTGGCCTCCAACGGTTTTAAAGAGAGAGATACAGCTTGAGCAAATCAATGGTTACGAAGTTTCGATTCTTGTTACCATAGATTGGTCGAAAGGAACTGCCTCACAAAGTTTTCGAGCCAGAGAAAATATTTTTAATTGGCCATGATGACTAAAGGATTTACACTTCTTATCGCGATTGTAGTGATGGGAACCGTTCTGCTGGTGGCCGCCGGGGTGACGAATCTTGCGGTTAAGCAGTCACTTATTTCAAGTACCGGCCGGGATTCCCAATATGCTTTTTACGCCGCTGACACCGGCCTTGAATGCGCTCTGTATTGGGATGTGCACAATCCTACTGGCGTAAGCGCTTTCTCTACCTCGACCGGGTCGGTGATAAATTGCAATAATCAGAGTATGACAGTAGGCGGAACAGTCGTATCAACGTTTACTTTAAATCTAAATCCAGACCCGTTTTGTACCGCTGTCACCGTAACGAAAAGAGACGATGGTTCTACCGCTATTGAGTCTCGAGGTTATAATTCTTGCGACACTTCCAATCCTCGGCGTGTAGAGCGAGCGGTGAGAGCGACGTATTAACCATGCCGAAAATTTCTAAAGAGATTCTGGAAAGAGTAAAAAAACTCAGAGAGACTATCAGGCGCCATAGCCATCTTTATCATACTCTCGATAAGCCGGAGATTTCTGACACGGCTTACGATGCCCTGGTGCGCGAGCTGGAGAAGCTTGAATCAGAGTATCCGGCATTACAGACGCCTGAATCTCCAACTCAGCAAGTTGGAGATGTGATACTTAAAGAGTTTGTAAAAGTCAAGCATCAAGTGCCGCAATGGTCGTTTAACGACGCTTTTGATGAAGACGATATCCGCGCTTTTGATGAAAGAGTGAAGCGCCTTTTAAAGGATAAGCCGGAGTATTTAGTCGAATTGAAAATCGACGGGCTGAAAGTGGTTCTTACTTATGAAAAAGGAATTTTAAAGACAGCCGCCACAAGAGGAGACGGTAGAATCGGAGAAGATGTTACCAATAATGTCCGCACTATTCGCTCTATTCCGCAAAAATTAACAAAGCCGGTTTCAATAATAGTGGAAGGCGAAATCTGGATGTCAAAGGGCATCTTTGACATCCTAAATAAGGAAAGGCAAAAGCTTAATTTTGAGCTTTTTGCCAATCCGAGAAATATTGCCGCCGGCTCCTTGCGCCAGCTTGACCCGTCTATTACGCGCTCGCGCCGCCTCGACTCGTTTATTTATGATATTGCTAGATTACAAACCCCTTCCGCCTTCGACACCTCCCCCTTAATAAGGGGGAGGTTGGTGGGGGTGAATACGCAGGAAGAGGAACTAGAGTTTCTTAAAAAACTGGGTTTTCAAATTAATCCGCATTTTAAAAAGTTTAATAACATCGAAGGAGTTATAAAACACTGGAAAAATTGGGAGGGTAAGAAAGATAAGGAAGATTATCTTCTGGATGGATTGGTAGTAAAGGTTAATAATGTTCTACAACAAAGAGAGCTTGGTTATACAGGCAAATCTCCGCGATTTGGTATCGCCTTCAAATTTAAAGCGGAGCAAGTGACAACTATAATTGAAAATATTACTCTTCAGCTTGGCCGAACGGGGGTTTTGACCCCGGTGGCCAAGCTGCGGCCTGTGCTGGTCGCCGGCTCTACCATATCGCGCGCTACGCTTCATAACGAAGATGAGATCAAACGCAAAGATATCAGAATAGGGGATACAGTAGTTATCCAGAAAGCAGGAGATGTGATACCGGAAGTGGTGCGAGTGGTAGAAGAAATGAGAACAGGCAAAGAAAGGATATTTAAGTTTCCAGAACATCCGGTCAAGGATTCTTATGCTCAGCAGAAAAGAAAGCTTGAATATTTTGTCTCGCGAAATGTCTTCAATATAGACGGCCTGGGAAAAAATACCATCCGACAGCTCATGGATGCCAATATCATATACAATTTCGACGACATTTTCACTATCAAAAAAGGGGACTTAGAAACTTTGGAAAGATTTGGAGAAAAATCAACAAATAATTTATTGGAAGCGATTGAGAAGGCTAAAGACGTAACGCTGGCGAGATTTATCGCTTCACTTTCTATTTCACAAGTAGGAGAGGAAACAGCCAGGGATTTAGCAGAGCGCTTTGGTGCGCCGGAGCGTTTCGCGGAGGCGACCTATGAACAATTAACTGCGATTGATGGAGTAGGGGATGTGGTAGCGCAGTCAATTTTAAATTGGTTTAAAGATAAAGAGAATAAAAAATTATATGAAAAACTTTTGAAATTGGTGCGCATACAATCTGTCAAACACCGGGTGTTTGACAATAAATTTGCCGGTAAGAGTTTTGTACTGACTGGAACATTAGAAAGTATGTCTCGGGAGAAGGCGAAAGAGAAAATCCGCGAATTCGATGGCGATGTTTCAAGCGCAGTTTCGAAAAACACCGACTATGTCATAGTCGGCTCCGACCCCGGCGACAAATTTGAAAAAGCTCAAGAATTAGGACTGAAAATCCTAAACGAAAAAGAATTTGTAAACATGTTAAGATAGCAGGATGAATAAGGAGGAGGTTTTGAAATTGGCTAAGCTCGCAAGGATTGATGTATCGGATGAAGAAGCGGAAAATTTGGCTAAAGAACTCGGCTCAATTCTTAATTACGTCAGCGAGATTAAATCAGTCGACGTTTCCGAAGGTTCGACAGGTTTTACGTTAAAGAATGTGTTTCGTTCCGACTCGGAATCTCATCCATCCGGACAATTTACTGATGCCATTCTCGCGCAAGCTCCATCGAGAGAAGGTGATTATATAAAGGTAAAGAAAATACTGTGACGCCAAAAGAAATTCGCGATAAGGATAAAGACATACATGCCTTTCTTGAGGTGTTCGAAGACCCCGCACCAGAGCAAGCTTGGTACGGGGCAGGCGCTTTGTCAGGAAAAACGATATCGATAAAAGATAATCTTCTTCTAGAAGGCCATAAAGCTAGTGCGGGCTCGAAGATACTTGAAAATTTCACTGCAATCTCCGATGCAACGGTCATAAGAAAAATAAAAGAAGCCGGAGCAATTATCGTTGGGCGCACAAATATGGACGAGTTCGGCATGGGCAGTTCTACAGAGAATTCGGCTTATGGTGTAACAAAGAATCCACATAATCTAGAAAGAGTGCCCGGAGGTTCTTCTGGCGGTGCGGCGGCATCCGTGGCGGCCGGCATGTGTGATATGGCTCTCGGTTCTGATACAGGAGGTTCGATTAGGCAACCGGCAGCATTTTGCGGAGTGGTTGGGTTGAAACCGACGTATGGGAGAGTCTCTCGCTTCGGGCTTATTGCTTATGGCTCGTCTCTCGACCAAATTGGCCCTTTGACGAAAACCGTTACAGACGCAGAAATCATTTACAACGTAATAAAAGGCGAAGATTTTAATGACAGTACCAGTATTAATGACGATACATATCCGAATAAAAAGAAATTTAATAAAACGATTGGCATTCCACGCGATTTTGTCGGAAGCGAAGGAGTGAGTGGCGAAGTAAAAAAGAGTTTCAAAGAAGCTGAAGACAAATTAAAAACGCTGGGTTATGAAATCCACGACATTAAATTGCCTTCTCTCAAATATTCTCTCTCGGCTTATTACATTATTGCTTTGGCTGAAGCTTCGGCTAATCTGGCTCGCTTTGACGGAGTGAAATACGGTCTGCATGTCGATGGGGAGAATAGTATTGATGATTACTTCAAAACTCGGGGCGCCGGTTTCGGCAAGGAAGTGCGCCGCAGAATTATTTTGGGCACGTACGTTCTATCTTCCGGCTATTATGATGCTTATTACGGGAAAGCTATTGCCGTGAGGAAAAAGATTACCCAAGAGCTTCGAGAAGCTTTTAAAAAATATGATTTAATTGTTCTGCCGACCACTCCAAACGGCGCGTGGAAAATCGGAGAAAAGAGTTCCGACCCTGTAGAAACTTATATCGAAGATATCTTTACGGTGCCGGTCAATATTGCCGGCATTCCCGCCATATCCATACCTAATAATCTCCAGCTTTGGGCCGATTTGGGCAGGGAAGATAATTTATTTAGGGCAGGCAAAGAATTCTTGGGGGAAATAGAGTAAAATAAACCTATGGCTGAAGAAGCGCCGCAAAAAAAGTGGTATGAGCACATCAATACGCCGACGTCTCTTCTGATATTTCTTTTTGTTTTGTCTTTGCTTGTGGCGGCTCTTTTGAAATATATAACAAGCTTCAATCTCGGTTCGCCTGAATTTATCTGGTTTAGATTAAAAAACTTTTTTCTCTTGGAAATCTGGCCAATCTGGATTGTTGCCTCCGCCATATTGAGTGCCCTTTGCATCTACGGTATCGTTCACAATCTTCGAAACCTTAGAGAAATCAACCAAGAGGAAGATAAAATTTTTAGTCCGCCGCTTTTGGATTACGAAATTTCTCCAGAAGAAGCGGAAGTGATTAAAAAGTCTTTAAGAAATGAGAAGTGGGAAAAGGTAATGAGTTATCTTAATTCCACAAATCATTCGGATTGGAGACTTGCCATAATGGAAGCCGACGTAATGCTGGAAGAGCTTTTACGCACCCTCGGACTTCCAGGAGATTCGGTGGGCGAGATGCTTAAAGCGGCGGACAGGAATGAATTTTCTGCGCTCGACGAAGCGTGGGAAGCGCATAAAGTGAGAAACGCCATCGCTCACGGCGGCACAGGATTTGATTTGAACGAACGAGAAACAAAACGCGTCATTGCCCTTTTTGAGAAAATATTTAAAGAATTCGGGTTAGTGCAGACGCCCATATAAATTTGGTTGCAAATTTGGCAAAAAGGCGTATAATTGTACGTTAGCGGGGTGGAGGAATAGTACCTCGACAGGCTCATAACCTGTAGGAGCCGGGGCGGTACCGGCCCCCGCAACAAGTAATAACAAAACAGCGCAATGATTGCGCTGTTTTGTTATCCACATAAATCTGCACATTGTATTAGAACTTATGAGATAATGTTGTATATGGCTAAATACGATTTGAGGATACAGGCTCGCAAAATGAGAGAGGGCGGAGAGTCAATAGTAGTAATTTCAAGACAATTAGAGGCTTCTAAAAGCACTATAAGTCTCTGGTGTAGAGATATTATTTTAACTTCATCTCAGTTTGAGAAACTTAGAAAAAATAAAGGCGTGTCAGTTACTACAGGTCAGAGAATGGGAGCAGAGGCAAACAAAAGAAAAAAGTTAGAAATAATTGAATCCGCAAATGAATGGGCAAGAAAGACGATTAGAGAAGTTTCAAAAAGAGACATGTCTTTGGTTGCTTCAGCGCTGTATTGGTGTGAAGGTTCAAAATCCGAGTCTACGAGTACATTTGTATTTGTTAATTCTGACCCTCAGATGGTTTTATTTATGAAAAATTTTCTAATATCAGTTATGGATGTGCCTCAAGAAGATTTGGTTTGTGGAATCCAAATAAATGAAATTCATAGGAAAAGAATTGATAAAGTATTGATTTTTTGGAAAAAATTGTTAAATTTGGATAATTCTCAAATAAGAAAACCTTATTTTGTCAAAACTCAAATAAAGAAAATCTATGACAATTATGATACTTATTTTGGAGTATGTAGGCTCTTTGTACGCAGGGGTAAACACTTGAAGTATAAAATGTTAGGATTGGTAGAATCTCTAAAAAGAGAAACAATGTCGGGGTAGCTTAGTTGGTAGAGCAGTGGAATCATAAACCACAGGTCGTGGGTTCGATCCCCACCCCCGGCACACTTCAACGAGTTCAGTGCAAGCAAATTGATTAAGACTAAAAAATCTGTTAATTTGTAACGCAATGCGGGTGTAGCTCAGCTGGTTAGAGCGCTTCCCTGTCACGGAAGAGGCCGTGGGTTCAAGTCCCATCACTCGCGCAAAGCAAGTTTTTCTTATTAAGTCATTACATCATAAGGATTATTCAGTTCTAACTTGGTATACTTTTTATTATGGATAAGAAATTTCAGAGTTTTCTAGAGATAGCGAAAGCACTTAATAAACACGGAATAGTTCCTGTGTTATACGGTTCCCTCGGTCTATACAGAATTACTGGTCAATTAGACAAGATAAATGATATTGATATTATCATTCCAAACAAAATTTTAATTAATAATCTTGAAGAATTAATGAGAATTTTAGCCGAAGTTAATTATAAACAAGATGCTTCGTATCCTCACGAATTTACAAAAGGGGAAGGCTCTGTTGGGTTTGAGCCAGAAAGTGACTTGATTAAGTTGGAGATTGACATAGAAAAGCTAAAGATTACAGAAATTGATGGAGTAAAATTCAAGGAATTAGCTCTAAAAGATTATTTGCTAGTATATAAAAGAAATCAAGAGAGTCAGCAGAAAAAACTAACTAGCACTAAAACTAAAATTGAAGCGATAGAGAAAATAATATGAAAATATACCAGACAGAATACCTCAATATTTTGTCGCGCTATGAAAGAGATAACTATTACCTTAATGACCAGAACACCTATTGGTCGACCACAGAAAAGAAGCAGCCTTATGTTGATAAGCTAAAAGGTTACTTAGTTTATTAAAGTTAAAAATAGAAATGAAAAAGGAGAAGGTTTTGATGCTGGTTGATGAATGCTATATCAAAGACTGTTGTTCTGTATGCATTGTATGTGTTCATGGAGAGGAGAACATCTCTCTGCTTAACGATCAGATGCGCCAGATAGCAATAGATCCTGCAATTAATGTTTACCGCGCTCAAACTAAAACTTTCCATTATAACGAAGATAGTATTGGAGCACGGCAAAGTTTGTCGTCATGGATATACAAGATGCCCATATCCACCTATCTAGCTATAAATAAAAAGGCTATTTTTTCGACAAAACAAGAGAAAGATACATTTGTTTACCAGACCTTATTGCCAGAGCTACTAAAACCGTTGAAGATGAAATTCTCTAAAAGATATGGATCTGATATAGAATATTTAGTTAAATTTGAAAACCTAACAGACAAATCAAATTTAGATAGGAATTTTTTTACGAAAATTCTAGAAACTATACCCCTCTGCAGAGATATGGAAATTCAAGTTGTGACCAAGGAGGAGGAACCACTAACTTTCTTACCGGATTATTTCCTGGGATTTGTAAACCACTGCATGCAAGGGAATTCATGGTCTGCTGATTCTCTCAAGCTAATAGGCAATAAGGTTGGCCTTATTTTAATGTCTGAAAAAGGTAAAAAGTTCAGGTATGAACGCGGAGAAGACATTGTAAATTTTCTGGGTCAAAAATGATAGAATACTGGAGAAACCCCCGGCTAAACAATACGAAGGCGTGAGTTCGCGCCTGTAGTTACGAATCTTCTTGTTTTTCCTAGCTGGGGGTTTCGCATTATATACGTCACCATGCACCCAGTAGGAATTAATATTGAAAGAATAAAGACTCTCATTGAATTAGCTTCTCTTTTTGACGTATCTGAAGAGATGCTGCAGGGCTTTATAGATAATCATGATGAATTAGTTGCAAGAGTATTGATGCTTAAGAACAGAAGTGGTGAATACAGGAAAATAGTTTTCACCAAGTCTGATCCATATAGAATTTTTCTAAGAACACTATCGGCATTTCTGTACGAGTGGTATTCACATCGGATACCAGATTCTGTTCATGGATTTGTGAAGAGGAGATCAATAATTACAAACGCTCAACAGCATACCCAAAAGAAAAGTGTGACTAACATAGATATTAAGCATTTCTTTGAATCAATAACTTTTAAAGAAGTGCATGGAATATTCATTAAAGTTGGCTTTCAAGATAAAATTGCAGGAAAACTTACTGAATTAGTAACTGTGGATGGGGTGCTTGCTGCTGGTTTTGCCACAAGTCCTGTGCTATCTAACATAGCTTGTCTTGATTTAGATGAAGACTTTAAAAATCTAGCTAATGAGCATGGACTAATCTATACAAGATATGCTGACGATATAACCTTATCCTCAAATAAAGAAATCCCCTCAAAAGAGGAAATTAAGAATATCCTTATTAAATATGGTTTTGAAATTAATGAAAACAAGTACCGTATTTATCGCCGAGGTGGCCCTCAGTATGTGACAGGACTATCGGTTGTAGATAAACGTCCGAGATTGTCCAAGAAATTTAAGAGAAGATTACGATTAGAGCTTTATTACATTAAGAAATATGGGTTTATGGACCACTGGGCCAAGGCAATAAAACGAGCCATAGACAAAAATACTTACCCAAGCAGATTTTCACAGGTAGCTTATGGTGGGTGGGGACTTGAAGGTTTCGCTGCTTTTATCCACTCTGTCGAACCAAAATTGGGTAGTAAAATATTCAAGACGCTTTTAAAGCGTGGCGAGGACGAGATGTATTGGTAGACCCACCCATCTCCTTATTCTTGATAGGCTGTTTTACCTCAAACGCCATGTACAATTTAAGGTCCGGAATGTATATAAGGCCGTCATAATTCTTGAGACTGGTTCTTACGTTGTTCACTAGGTCGCGCAAAGCTAAGAAAGAGCGGGTTAGGTTCCGCTTTTTCTTATGTTTCAGCATGAGTAATGTTGGGACTTGAAGCACGGAGGAGCTTGGCTCCGAGTGGAGGTCGCGGAAATTTTCAAAGGTCTTGCCTTGCCATATTAAACTTGTAAAACCTCTTTATTTTTATAAGATTAAGCTCGTGCCAAGATAGCTCAGTTGGCAGAGCACATCCATGGTAAGGATGAGGTCCGGAGTTCGATCCTCCGTCTTGGCTCCATGCGGCTTAAAGCGCTTACCATTATTTTTATCATCCTATGGTGCGGAATTTTTCTCTCACAAAAGATTGACTTGGTAACCGCTGATATTGGCCGGCATATTACTAACGGCAAAATTTTGGTGGAGGCGCCGCTTGCCGCAAAACTCGCTCTGCTTCACACTAATTTCTACTCTTACACCATGCCGGATGCGCCTTTCGTCAATCACCATTGGGCAAGCGGTGTGATTTTTTATTTTATCCATAAGCTTTTCGGCTTTACTGGTCTTTCGGTATTTTATGTTTTGGGAAGTTTGGGAGCCATATTTCTTTTTTGGAATGTAGCAAGAAAACTTTCTAGCTTTTATATTGCATCATTTTTTACAATTGTCCTTGCTCCCATTCTTGTCTCTAGGGCCGAAGTTCGGCCGGAAGTATTCAGTCTTCTTTTAAGCGGAGTGTTTTTAAACATTTTATTTTTCAGAAAATATATCTGGGCGTTACCTATACTAATGATGCTTTGGGTCAATCTGCATATCGGTTTTATTTTTGGCTTTATGATTTTGGGCAGTTTTTGTCTCGAAGATTTCAAAAAATTCTATAAAATTACTATTGTTTCAGCCATTCTGGCCCTGATTAATCCATTCGGTTACAAGATTCTTCTTTACCCTTTTCTCATTTTTAAAGATTATGGCTATAGAATAGTGGAGAATCAGTCCGTACGTTTTCTCGAAAATATCGGCTTTACGGCCGGCGAGCATTTTCTGCTTTTTAAAATAATTGCCGGCGCTACGCTAATCTCACTTGGACTATTGCTATACAAATGCACAAAACCTCCAATATCAATTTTATTGCCGACCCTCGCCACTTTAAGCATGGCGTATCTCGGTATCAGGCATTTCCCAATTTTCGGACTCTTTGCGCTAGTTTTCCTATCTTACGCGTATCAATTATTCTTTTCAAAAATTGGCAGAGACATAGTCCTAGGCTCTTCCATATTAATCATTGTTCTGCTCGTGTCTTTTGGATTGAAAGACATTCGGAACGTTGGTTGGGGGTTAGCGCCAGATGTTCTGAATGCTCGAGTATTTATCACATCTCGCGATATCAAAAGCCCGATATTTAATAATTACGACGTGGGAAGCTATCTGATTTATAGCCTTTATCCGAGTGAAAAAGTTTTTGTCGATAACCGGCCGGAGGCTTATACAAAGAAGTTTTTTGAAGAAATTTATGTGCCAGCTCAAGAAGATGAGTCAGCTTGGCGCAAATTAGACGAGCAATACGAATTCAACACCATAATATTCTCGCATCGCGACTACACACCGTGGGGGCAGAAGTTTCTTGCCGAACGCGCCGAAGACAAAGATTGGAAAGCCGTTTTCATGGACAACTACATAGTTATATTCTCTAAAAATAAATAATACAACTTTTTGGTTTCTGGATGAGTTATAATAGATGAATGTCGGATGAACAAATACTTCAAGAATCTCGGAGTTCTCCATCAATGTTTGGCATGCTGGTAGATAAGTACCAAAAGCCTTTTTTGCGAAAAGCTGTCGGCATTCTTCATTCTCCCGATATGGCGGAAGATGCGGTGCAAGATACTTTTATTAGGATATATAGGTATGCGCATAAATTTTCATACAGAGGCGGCGCGAGCTTCAGCTCATGGGCGTATAAAATTCTGACCAATACCTGTTACGGTTACACGTCGAAAAAAACAGTAGAGCTTGAAGATATGGATGTCTTCAGCAACGGGGACGATTTCTTAGACAATGAACAATCTTCGCTAGTCCAGTCAGTTCTTTCTCGACTGCCGGCTAAGTTTTCCAGATTGCTGTCCCTCTATTTTTTTGAAGGGAAAAATTATAAAGAAATTGCCGTTTTGGAAAATACTTCTCTTGGGGCGGTAAAATCAGGCCTTTATCGAGCGAAGAAGCAGTTTAAAGATATAGCAGTAAAACTAATATGAAAATACTAAGTTTAAGGAACAGAATAATGGTGCGCGTATGTGCGTGGTGTTTAATACGCAAATTAAAGAGCCCTTTTGTAGCGGAACTTTCTCTATTTTCCATGCTCGCCATTGTTCTATCTATATTCGTATCTGTTCCAAGCGTATTCTCAAACATGATTGCTTCCGGCGATTTCTCCGGTTATTTTCTTATGGCGTTTTTCCATACCGAGCATCTAGTTCAGTCCATAATCTTAACTGCGGGTATGATAGCGATTTTTTCATTGCGTAATTTTGGTAATGTAAGCCGGCTAAAAGAATTGATGCAGGTATAATATCCGTTATATGTCATCTAGATTTTATTTCAGGCTTCACCTGACATCTTTTGTCATATTGATGCTCTTTTCGCTTACGTCACCTTTATTGGCCGTTAAGTATGTAAATTTTTTCTCTTCCGACTTATATTTATTCATAACGGCTGGTCTTGTTGGTTGCATCGTCTTATCCTGGCGTATTTTCCCGGGTTGCCCTCTTACCGTATGGGAAAAGAGTGCTCTTAAAAAAGAAGGGAAGAAGGTGTATGCAGAACAGAGTTTTCTCGGCTATTTCAGTCGCTCTGTATTCAAGCTTGAAATAAAAGACTATCTAATAAATATCATTCTTTTTATTTTATATATTATTCCCATATTGGCTGGAATATATGCCAAATACTTATAATTTTAAAATTTGGTAAAGTGGTAAGGTGCCACCTTAGCTCAGTTGGCAGAGCGCGGTCTTCGTAAGACTGAGGCCCCCAGTTCGATCCTGGGAGGTGGCTCATGGCTTCTAAAGAAGAACTGAAAAGGAAAATAGAGGAACTTGAGACGGCTATGGGCGGTGCGGATTTTTGGAATAATAAAGAAAGGGCGCAGAGAGAAATCAAGGAATTGCAAAATCTCAAAGACGAGCTTCTAGGAGTAGGGAAGTATGATAAAGGTTCGGCAGTCATAACTATTTTTGCCGGGGCGGGAGGGGATGATGCGGAAGACTTTGCCAAAATTCTCTTAGAAATGTATCTCAAACTTTTTAATAATAAAAAATGGGTATACTCGGTAATCCATAAAAATGAAAATGACCATGGCGGATATAGAAATATAACTTTAGAAATTGAAGGTAGGGGAGTGTACGGAACTTTGAAGAATGAATCTGGTGTGCATCGCCTGGTTCGCGTCTCTCCCTTCAACGCTAACGAGAAGCGTCATACCTCTTTTGCCATGGTGGAAGTGATACCAAAATTTGAAAAAACAGATGAAGTTAAAATCCCGCCGGAAGACTTGAAAGTGGAACTTTCAAGAGCCAGCGGTCCGGGCGGACAAAATGTAAACAAAAGAGAAACTGCAGTGCGTCTTGTACATATTCCTACCAATCTTTCTGTACACGTAGAATCTGAACGCAGCCAGGCGCAGAATAAAGAAAAAGCTCAAAGAATGCTTGAGGCCAAACTCTACAAAATGCTCGAAGAAGAGCGAAAAGCCAAAGAAAAAGGAATGTATATTTCAAAAACAACGCAAATCGAGTGGGGGAATCAAATCCGCTCTTACGTCCTCCACCCTTACAAGATGGTCAAAGACCACAGAACAAATGTCGAAGTCCGCGATGTAGAGAAAGTATTGAATGGTAACCTCGATGAGTTTTTAAAGGCAGAAAGAGAGCTATAAAATCGCTATTTTTAGCCATATTTTGAATAATTCAGCCTAGAAATACCAAAAAGTCCTTGACATAAGCATTGTACTATGCTATGATTAAGACAGGCAATGAGGACTCCAGTTACCCCTCAAGTAGGACACTAGTTAGTGAATAATAATACTCCGAAGCACTCTGAAAGCCAATGCATTCTCTCGGTCGGTCGTTCAAGAAGGAAAGGATTTCATCTATTTCTTCTTGAGTCACTGAACCAAT
>JACOVQ010000001.1 GCA_016177225.1 Candidatus Zambryskiibacteriota bacterium | reverse complement strand
CGCGCCAGCGCGCCGAATTCGGATTCTTTTTTGGCGGATTCCCTTGCGGATTCTGGGCGAAATTCAGGCGAAACACAGTGGGCGTGCCTTCGGCACGCCCACGCATTGGCTCGTTCAGAGCCTCTTAGTTCTGTATTGGTGCCGGGAGAGAGAATCGAACTCTCATGGATTGCTCCGCACGATTTTGAGTCGTGTGCGTCTACCAATTCCGCCATCCCGGCTAGCATATACAAATTAGCGCAAAAAAGTGTTAAAATCTAGTCATGTCCCGATTCTATAACGACGCGATTTTCTGGGTTGAGGTGGACAAAATCAAGCCCAATCCCTACCAACCTCGCCGGGAATTCGATGAAGCGCAATTAAAATCTCTCGCGGATTCTATTCGCCAATACGGTATGCTTCAAGCGCTTGTGGTGACGAGGAACGAAGTCATAAGAGAAGACGGCGGAATAGGCGTGGAATATGAACTGGTTGCGGGCGAGCGGCGCCTGCGCGCCGCTCGCCTGGCCAGTCTCGCGCAAGTGCCGGTACTGATTCGCACCGGCGAAGAGTCCGACCTGATGAAGCTCGAATTGGCCATTATCGAAAATCTCCAGCGCGAGGACCTTAACGCCGTCGACCGCGCTCGTGCCTTCGACCGCTTGGCCCAAGAATTTAATCTCACGCATCAAGCAATAGGCAAGAAAGTCGGCAAAAGCCGCGAGTATGTATCAAACACTCTGCGCATCTTAATGCTTCCGGAATATATGCTCAATTCGCTTTCGGAAGGTAAAATCAGCGAGGGACACACAAGGCCCTTGATGATGCTTGTCGACCGGCCGGAAGAGCAGGAGACGCTTTTCAAAGAAATTATTTTCAAACGATTGAATGTGCGCGAGGCGGAGCAGATCGCGCGCAACATTGCCATTGAACGGACACGCAAATTGGTTGACCAAGAACTTATTGATATCGAAGAACAGCTTAAAGAAAAGTTAGGCACGAGAGTAAGGATAGAGAGAAGGGACGAAGGCGGGCAGGTAAAAATAGATTTTTTCAATAAAGATGACTTACGCGCCATTTTAGAAATGATTGTGACCAATAACGAATCTCAAGCTGTGGAAAATATTCCAGCATTAACCGAGGAACAAAGAATTTTAGCCGAAGACGAACCTGTAAAATCAGACCCGCGCTACGCCAAAGGCTCCGACGAGGCGAGCAACGACGAGTCTCTCTATTCAGTCACAAATTTCAGTATTTAAATCATATTTTATAGGGGTGTTTTAAGCTTGACATTTTGTACAAAAGGGTGTACACTATAAAGTAGAGTTCAGAAGTCAGAAGGAGGTTTAAAAAATGCGATCACCAGTTCAGATCTCTCCATTTGCCATGGACGAAGGTTACGAAATTCGTGATCATCTCGTCGCACAGTTTGGCGGCTACAAAGAATGCTGTAAGATCTTTGCCCCAAAAGTAGGAACAACTTTCGTAGTAACAGAGCCAATCCAAGGATGCCATCACCAAAACCCGCTACTCGTTCCTGGGACATACTCAGTAAAAGAATGGATACCGGACAATTCCAGTCATCACATCCGCGTTCAGCGGGAAGGTGAAGAGCAGGATCAGGTTATCTGCATCGGCTACGCAGGCGAGAGTCAATTGGATTGGCGAGGAGCACAAGCTCAGCGTTGTTAGATTGACTAACTCGACAGTTCTTTCAAAGCCGAATGAATCAGCAAGGATTGTCCTTGCTTAACCAGAGCCTCGCGCAGAAAAAGCTAAACACCAGCTTTCATCTGTGCGAGGCTTTTTCTATTTTAAGCTCACACATCTAAAGTTAGCTATAGCTAGAGTTAGATGTATCTTACTTTTTCTCTAACTTATGTGGCTGTATAGTTTTTTGTATTTGCATATCTATTTATTACATGGTATTATAAATGAGGATCAGTTACACTGACTCTAAACCATCAAGGAAGGAGCGTGTTATGAAAGAGAAATTACGTCGCGTTGGGACAGGCTTATTCGTTGTTCTGGCCATCGTTTCGTTCGCCATCAACGGTTATTCCTTTTTCAATCAATGGCGTGGTGAGACCATGACCGGCACTCTCATCGGTATTGCAGACATCAAGGTCGGCGAAAGGTCGATACCGACTCTCGCATTCGAAGTGACTAATCCTCCCATCATCGGTAAAAAATACATTGCCGCTTGCGGGGAATTGGTTGACGATGGCCTGAACGGTCTGAAGTTCACATTTCTCGGCGACGTCTACGAAAGTTCGCCGAAGGTCGAGTTTCAACCGATTAATGTATCGTATAAACGCTGACTGCGTCGTGTCGAACGACCTGGACTCCGGCGAGCTTTCATGGGCTCGCCGTTTTTTTTTACTTATCTAACTTATGCGGGTTGTGATTCGGACAGTTTTTGTCTGAACATCGGTCGGGGATAGTTTTAGTGCCAATCATCATCAATGCGCCGCACATTTCGCATTTCTCGCCGGTAGGCTTGGCTTTGATTGCATATTTGCAATCAGGATAATTTGAACAGCTATAAAAAATCCCATATCGGCCGCGGCGTTCAGAAAGAAATCCCTTTTTGCACACCGGACATTCAACGCCGGTCGAGTTAGACTTCTCAAGTTCCTCGTCTTTTTTGATAAATTTACATTTTGGAAATTTAGAACAGGCAGTAAATATTCCAAACTTGCCTTCGCGCATAACCAAATTTCCTTTACCACACTTCGGACAAAGCTCCCCGGTATCTTTCGGTCCCTCCAATTCCTTGCCTTCCATAGTTCTTGCTCCGCTACATTCCGGAAATTTTTCGCAGGAATAAAATTTGCCGCTCTTGCCGAGTTTGATTATCATATTGGCGCCGCAAACCGGACACTTCAAATCATCCGGCGCTTTGCCGAGATTCGTCACTTTCTCATTTTTTTCTTTCGATTTAACTGTTTCAATAAACGGCGCGTAGAAGTCTGCCAAAGTCTTTTTATAAGTGCGCTTGCCGTTTGCTATTTCGTCCAACTCATCTTCCATCTCGGCGGTAAAGGAGTCCGAGATGTAAGTGGGGAAGTTATCTTCCAAAAACTGCGAAACCACTTCGCCCGTGTCGGTTGGATGGAGAGATTTATTTAAATTTTCAACATAGCCGCGTTCATCAAGAGTTTTAATTATCGATGCGTAAGTAGAAGGCCTGCCAATGCCGCGCTTTTCAAGTTCTTTAATCAATCCGGCCTCCGAATATCTTGCGGGCGGTTCAGTTTGCTTTTCTTCGGCATGAATATCAATAAGTTTCAAATCGTCGCCGACAACAAGTTTGGGCAAAATAACGTCTTCCCCGCCCGACTCGCCTACGGCGAAGCCGTGGCGGGCGGGACTCGCCGAACGCGGGTCTGCTTTGAGCCAGCCATCAAATAGTATTCGCGACCCATTGAGCCAGAAGTCAGGCATCGACACGCCAGAGCCTTCGGCGGACTTTGTCTCGCCAGAGGCTTGCTCCGTCCTGCCGAAGGCGGAGGCGGTGGTATTCGCAATAACTTTCGTCCTCATCACTTCCGCCGGCTTCATCTGGCTTGCTATAGTTCTCTGCCAGATAAGCTGGTAAAGTTTTTGCTCCGCATCATTTGCTCCGGCAATCCCCGTACTTATGTGGGTAGGACGAATGGCTTCGTGCGCTTCCTGCGCGTTCTTGGATTTTTTCGCGAACACATGTGATTCGAAGTAGTTCACGCCGTATTTTTTATTAACTAAATTTTCTATATCTTTGCGCGCTGCACCGCCGAGATTGGTCGAGTCTGTGCGCATATAAGTAATGTGCCCGGCCTCATATAATTTTTGCGCTAGGCTCATGGTGCGCGATGGCGCAAGTCCAAGCCGCGAGCTTGCTACTTGTTGCAGAGTCGAAGTGATGAACGGCGCGCGCGGAGCGCGCGCCACTTTCGATTCTTTTATATCCGTAATGTGCCAAGAGCACTCCTTGGCAAGCTTTAAAATTTCTTCGACCTCGTCTTTCTTGGTCGGCTTAACAGAACACTCGAAAATCAAGTCATTAAGATTGGCAAGTATTTTCCAGAATGTTACCGGCTTAAAGGCGCGTATCTCGCGCTCGCGTTCCATAATGAGTCGCAGAGCGGGAGATTGCACCCGGCCGGCGGAGAGGCCATAACGCACCTTTTTCCAAATTAAACCTGATAAATCGTAACCAACGAGCCTATCGAGTACGCGCCGCGCTTCCTGCGCTTCTTTTAAATCCATATCGATGCTTCTCGGATGTTCCAGTGCTTCTTCTACCGCTTCCTTAGTAATTTCGTGGAAGACAATTCTATTAGAGTTGCCCAAGCCTACGGCTTGGGCTATGTGCCACGCAATCGCTTCGCCCTCGCGGTCGGGGTCGGTAGCAAGAATCACTTCGTCCGCTTTTTTGGCTAAAGACTTAATTTCAGAAATAACTTTCTCTTTGCCCTTGACCACTTCGTAGTGGGGAATAAATCCCCCGGGTACATCGATAGCTGCCTGATTAGATTTCGGCAGGTCCCGCACATGTCCGACGGAAGCGACCACGCGAAAATCTTTTCCAAGATATTTCTCAATCGTTTTTGCTTTCGACGGCGACTCTACTATTAACAGCTTCATTAGGTCAATTAGTACTACAGAAGTTTTTTATTTGCAAATAACGCTCTCGCGTATATACTCCTTCTAGACACGTCAAAGTTACTGAATAAGGAGGTTTTATGCCCAGACCATTTTTGCTCGAAAGAGTAACGCGAAACACTATACTCTATCCTCTCGGCTTCGTAATGGCGGAAACTCTTGAAGAAGCCGCCAAAAAACTCGGGTTTGTCGATTTCCAGGTTGAAACCAAACCTCGGCGTCAGCTCTCGTCCGGCGTTTACTATCTTTCCGAATTACCAGAAGTAACGCATTTTCCAGCAACAGTGATCGGAGAAATGGAACGGACTCACGAAGACTTCGGGCCGAAACTGCCGAGAAGCCACCAACGAATTCCTTGGTATGAGGACATTGGTTCTAACTCCTAGAACCACCTCACCCGCTCTTCGCTGAACTCAGAGCACCCTCTCCTAGCCGCAAGGAGAGGGTTTTTCTTTATCTTTATTAGTACAGAACGCCTAGGAGAGGGTTGGGTAAGGTGAATCAGAACGTCTTTCGTACTTCCCCCATCTCCTCTGTAATCAGGCCTTTAATTTCAAGAAGCGAGAGGATGGCAGAAGCGGAGCCGGTGTCGAGTTTGGATTTGCGGATCAGTTCATCGCGCGAGCATGGTTCTCCCAATATTTTTATAAAAACTTTTTCCTCGTCGCTCAAATCATCCGGATTAACCAGAGTCGGATTCTCGTCTTTTCTTTGAAGCCTCAAGAGTTCTAAAACATCATTGGCATCGCGTATGAGCGCCGCGCCGAGTCTGATTAACATATGAGGGCCGTCTGAAGCAGGTAAAGTTATAGGGCCGGGCACCGCACCCACTTCTCTATTGTATTCTGTAGCGAGCCGCGAAGTGATGAGTGTTCCCGATTTCCTCTCTGCTTCTATCACGATCGTCGCATGGCACATGCCAGCCATGATGCGATTGCGCCGAGGGAAGGCCCAAACGCCGGAAGGCATTAAATCATCGTATTCAGACATTAATCCGCCGCCGGATTCGACAATTTCTTCAGCAAGATTTATATGTGAATGTGGATGTAAAACTGTTCTGTCCAAACCGGAACCAGGGATAGCGAAAGTTTGTATTCCTGCGCGCAACGCCGCGCGGTGCGCTATGGAATCTATGCCGAGCGCAAGGCCGGAGACGACAGTGACGGGAGAACCGGCAAGACCGGCAATAATTTGCTCGCACATCTCCCTGCCGTATTGAGAAAATTTCCTGGAGCCTACTATTGCGAGCAATTTATTTTCAGGACTGGGCATTTGTCCCCACAGGCGCAATTGCTTGGGCGGCTCCGGAATCTCTTTCAAAAGTTCCGGATACTCGTCTTCTTTCAAATCTCGAATGTTGGGCATAGATGTATTATACTATCTACTGTCTACTATTTACTTAATCTATGCTAGATATTAAATTCATCCGCGAGAATAAAGAGTTGGTCAAAGCGGCGGCAAAAAAGAAGCACATTAGTTTTGATGTAGAAAAACTCATTGAGGTTGATGAAAAGCGCAGGAAGCTTTTGGGACTTGTGGAAGAAAAGCGCGCGGAGCAAAAAGTTGCCAATAATGAAATAGTCAAAGCAGATTCTGAGAAACGCGGCGCGATTCTTGAGAAGATGCGCGCGCTAAAAGAAAATCTTGAGCACGAGGAAGAAGAATTGAAAAATGTAATGCGCGAGTGGCAGGCGCTGATGCTTATCGTACCCAATGTTCCCGACGCCTCGGTACCCGATGGAGATTCAGAAAAAGATAATGAGGAAGTAAAAAATTGGGGAGTGCTTCCAAAATTTGATTTCGAACCTAAGTCCCACATCAATATTATGACAACACTCGATATGGCTGATTTCGAGCGCGGAGCCAAAGTATCGGGATTCCGGGGTTATTTTCTCAAAGGCACCGGCGCGCTTTTGTCATTTGCCATATGGCGCTACGCGATGGATTTTTTCCTGTCCAGGAATTTTATTCTGCTTCTCGCGCCTTCGCTTGTGCGCCGCGAAACTCTTCTGGGTACGGGATATTTGCCGCAAGGCGAAGAAGATTTGTATAAAACCCAAGATGGAGATTACTTTGCCGGAACGGCGGAAGTGGCAACCATGGGCTTTCATATGGACGAAATTATTCCTAAAGAAGAATTGCCAAAGAAGTTTCTCTCGTTCTCCCCGTGTTTTCGCCGCGAGGCCGGCAGTCACTCTAAAGATGTAAAGGGCTTGATTCGCGTACACGAGTTTTTCAAATTTGAACAGCTTGTGTTATGTGAAGCGAGTCATGAAGAATCGGTAAGGTATCATGAAGAAATAAACCGCAACACCGAAGAGTTTATTGAAAGTCTCGGCATTCCATATAGGACAGTTGTTAATTGCGGAGGCGATTTAGGTCTCGGACAGGTAAAAAAATATGATATCGAGCTCTGGGTGCCGCTTGAGAATACTTATCGAGAAATCAGTTCCGCGTCTTATTTCCACGATTTTCAAACTCGGCGGCTTAATATTCGATATAGAGAGGGGGAAAATTCCAAATATGCACATTCACTCAATTCAACTGCTATTCCCACTCCCAGAATTTTGGTTTCTCTCGTTGAAAACTTCCAACAAGCTGACGGTTCGGTCAAAATTCCTACGGTGCTCGTGCCGTATATGAATGGATTAACGCGAATCTCCGCGAATATGATCGAATGATGCGAATTATTTCGAGCGGCAGAGCAATACATTCACCGGAGTTTTATAAAAAGAAGCAAAAGGCCAAGCGCATTAAATTCGCGCTTTTTATTCTGGGTATTTTAGCGTTTCTGACCGGCATAGTTTTCTTCTTGCGGTGGCAAAAGTTTCTTATTACTGAAGTAGAGATTGCGGATATTATCGTGGTCGACAGAGAGGATATGGCGGCGGCAGTCAATCAGGAACTTTCCGGCTACTATTTTTTTGTCATTCCGAAAAATAATGCTCTTATCTATCGGCGTGGCCATATCAAGGAAGCTCTTTTGCAAGAATTTCCAAGATTTAAATCTCTCAGTTTAAATTTGGAAGGATTCAAAAAACTTGCCATAATTGCCGACGAGCGCAAACCATCCGCGCTTTATTGTCTGGAAACTGACAACTGCTTCTTTCTCGACGAAAACGGACTCATTTTTGCCCACGCACCTTCTTTTTCTGACGGAGTTTATTTTATTTATAAAACTGCGGAGCCGATGGAAAATCCGATGGGGCAACAGCTTTTGCCGGAACATGATTTCAAAGGACTTGCAAAATTTTTCAATACTACTCTGCCAGATTTAAATGTGCACGTTTCTAGTTTCGAAATTGGCTCCGATGATTACAGGCTGGTATTAAATAGCGGAGGAAAGATTATCTGGAAGAGATACGTCGATTTAGCTCTTATTTATTCAAATCTGGAAGCTTTTCTTTTAGACGAAGCCATCAAATCCCAAAAAGATTTTATGGAAAAAATAGAACATCTGGACTTGCGCACGGAAAATAAAGTATTCTACAAGTTTAAATAATGAATTTCTGGAGCAAATTAAAGAGGCCAATTTTCGCATTGGCTCCTATGGCTGATGTCACTGACGCCGCTTTTCGGCGTGTGATTGCGAAATACGGAAAGCCCGATGTAATGTGGACGGAATTCGTTTCGGCAGACGGCTTGGCGCTGGCGCCGGACCTGCCCGCCGGGCCCGGCAGGCGGGAGAGTGGAAGGAAAAAGTTATTGAAGGATTTGGAATATTCTGAGTCGGAGAGGCCGATAGTGGCCCAGTTTTTTACTTCGACGCCCGCTAACATGAGATTGGCAGCACAACTGGCTGCCAATCTCGGCTTCGACGGCATTGATATCAATATGGGTTGTCCGGATAGAGGCATAGAGAAGCAGGGCGCCGGCGCGGCTATGATTAAAAGTCCTGAAAGAGCTCTTGAAGTGATTGAAGCGGCTAAAATTGGTTTACCAGTCTCGGTCAAAACACGAATTGGATTTAACGTTGTAGAAATTGAGACATGGATTTCCACTTTGCTTAAAGCAAATCTCGCTGCTCTTACAATTCATCTGCGTACAAGGAAAGAAATGTCTAAAATTCCGGCGCATTGGGAATATATGAAGCGAATAATCGAGTTAAGAAACAAGTTTGCGCCAGAGACATTGATTCTAGGTAATGGTGATGTGAAGGATTTATCAGAAGCTCGGCTTAGGATAGAAGAGACTGGTTGCGATGGAGTGATGATAGGCAAGGGAATCTTCGGCAATCCGTGGCTATTTGCCAATTTGGCCCAGATTAAATCTGGTGGCCAAATTGAGCATCCCTCCGAAGCTTTAGCGAAGGGGGATAGATTAAGAGTCCTTATCGAGCACACCAAACTATTTGAACAACTCCTCCCCCATAAATCGTTTGCCATCATGAAAAAGCATTTCAAAGCTTACATTGCCGGCTTCGAAGGCGCCGCCGAACTCCGAAATAAGCTTATGAATGCTAATAATGCCCAAGAAGTAGCCTCAATAATAAATCGATATCTAGAAAATGGCTCAAAATAAGGATATTTTCTATACCTGTGGATATGAAATGAAATTTGTCTTAGGTACACACATTTGGCGGGTTGATTAACTCGTAATTTGCCAAAAATTCATTCGGCGTTTTACCATTCAATCCGCAGTGCTCCAGATTGTTATAGTAATCATTCCATGAATATAGCTTTTGTTGCAAATCATGGAAGTTTTTAAACTTGTTTTGCTGATAGAACTTCTCCTCATCTTCTCTATGGCTTCTCTCCACGGTACCATTTTGATTTGGTTTACCTTTATCAATGAGATAGTGGATGATGTTATGTTTGGCACAGAATTTATCCAGAGCATGAAGTTCTTTTACCATCAAATCACTTCTCTTATTAGTGCCAGTATAGAAGTTAGTAAAAGTAGAGTGATTATCTGTTTTTTATAGCTAGTATCTTATGCTTGAATTTCTCCATCACAATCTTTAGAAACTCCACGGAATGAAATGAGCACTCTTGATCAAAAACTTCGAGACGTCTCCACCTGGAGGCGGTATCAACAGCAGTATATTGATAGTATTTACGGCCCTGCATAGGTCCTGGGACATGTTTTACATCTATTTCTATAAGTTCCCCCGGCTTTCTCTCTGCTCTGATGTATTTGTATTTAATCTTCTTCACTCGATACTTTCTTACCAAGCCTTCCTTCTTCAAAATCTTACCAATAGTTCTCTCGTGTATATCTATGCCTTCTTTCTCTAACTGCCAGTGAATCTTCAGGGCACACTTTTTGGTTTTCTTTCTTACGGCAATAACTCTTTCCTTGATCCAGATCGGAGTCTCGTTGGGTTGAGTTTTGGGTTCTGTTGATTTTGGCTCTAGAGACCAGTCTCCGTGCTTCTTGCACATTGCTAACCACCTTTCTAAGCTTCTTTTGCTGTATGGGCAGACCCTTGCCACATCCACCAACCTTACTTGTCTGTATGCGATAGGGAGAACCCACCTTAACCGCTCTTCCTTTATAGTTTTTGCCATACGTATTGCCATTACTGGATATTATCCAGAAACCGCCATATGTGTGTGCACATTACCAATTTGACTTGACAGAATTGCAAGTGCATGATAAGGTTAAATTAGACAAACGGAACTCCAGTTACCCCTCAAGTAGGACACTAGTTAGTGAATAATAATACTCCGAAGCACTCTGAAAGCCAATGCATTCTCTCGGTCGGTCGTTCAAGAAGGAAAGGATTTCATCTATTTCTTCTTGAGTCACTGAACCAAT
>JACOVQ010000010.1 GCA_016177225.1 Candidatus Zambryskiibacteriota bacterium | reverse complement strand
TATTGGTTCAGTGACTCAAGAAGAAATAGATGAAATCCTTTCCTTCTTGAACGACCGACCGAGAGAATGCATTGGCTTTCAGAGTGCTTCGGAGTATTATTATTCACTAACTAGTGTCCTACTTGAGGGGTAACTGGAGTTTCGACCTCCTTTTCTAATCATACACCCATATGGTTATTTTGTCAAGTAGTGGAAATGTGCGAATTTAAATACTCTAAGTTTCCTCCCACCTTCTTGCCGGGGTTGAAAATGTTTGTAGGGTCGAAGATTTGTTTAACTTTTTTAAAAAGTGCCAGGATTTCAGGCGAATACATTTTATTTAAATATGGGGTGCGAATAATACCATCGTTATGCTCGCCGGTAATAGTGCCTCGATATTCGGCGACCAGGTCGTAAAATAGACCGGCCACGCGGGTAATTTTTGCCCGCTCGCTTTCTTTGGTTAAATCCATAAGCGGAATGATGTGGAAATTCCCTTCCCCTGCGTGGCCGGCGATATTTACATTAATGCCATTATCTTCGAGAATTTTCTTCGCTTTTGGCAAGAACTCCGGTATTTTTTCCACAGGAATACAAAAGTCTTCGATAAATGGCACAGTGCGCTTGTCCCCGCCCGACTCGCCTACGGTGAAGCCGTGGCGGGCGGGGCCGACATGCTTGCGCAAAAAGTTAAAAGACTCTCGCCGCATGACCCAAAATTTTTCTTCTTCAGAATCTTTCTCTATCACTCTCGACCAAACGCTGAAATGCTCTACGGCTTTAGAAATTTCTTTCACTTTCGCTTTCACTTCTTCTTCCGTATCTTCCGCCACCTCTACTAAAACGATTAATTTAGGCAACCTCAGCATCTTTACCCCAATCCAAGCTTCAGGCAAAAACTTTAAAGCAAAATTAATCACACTACTGCCTGTTTTTCTGGCAATTTCCGGCATGAAGCGGATGCCGAGTTTAAGAGTTTCTTCATCAAATGTTTCCAAACTCTCAGGCTCAAATGGTAAAAGCGCGTTTATCACTTGTGGCAACTCATCCCACGATTTGAAAAATAAAGCTATCATGTCGTGACAAGGTTTAACCTTGACCAATCTGATAGTCGCTTCGGTCATGATGCCGAGCGTGCCTTGGGAGCCGACTAAGAGTTTGTTTAAATCAAAAGTTTTTCCGTCCCACACATTCCATAGATAATATCCGGCAGAATTTTTCGCCACCCTCGGTCTTGCTTTCTGTATTAATTCGTAATTCGCTTTTATTAATTCAAAAATCTGCTCGCTATATTTGTTGTCGATCGCGCCAGGCCTAATAACATATTCATTGCCGTCACTAAAGATCCATTTGGACTCGACAATAAAGTTCTCCATCTTGCCGTATCGAAGAGATTTCTCCCCGCCACAATTATTAGCAATCATCCCTCCCAAAGCGCACAAATCTTTCGAGGCCGGATAACACGGCAGAAGCCAACCTTTCTCCAGTGTTTTCTTCTCGAAATCCCGGTAAAATACTCCTGGCTCTACCACACAGGTCGGACCTGTGATTTCGCCTATCTGGTTCATATGCTTCGTTACATCGACAATAATTGATTCATTTAATGGTCCTCCTGTCATATCGGTACCGGCAGCCCGTACTGTTAAACTTTCTCCGTTTGTTTTTGCATATTCAACTAACTTCTTAATATCGTCTGAACTTTTCGGGAATGCGACATACTTAGGCATTACTTTGAAAATACTTGCGTCTCGACTGTATGCCTCAAGAATTTTGGGGTCGTTATTTAGCATTAAACAGTTTTAGTTTGTTCAAAACAACTTTCTTCATTTCCTCCACTCCTTCCGCCAAAAATTTGTATGGCGCCACTTCTCCCGACTTCAATCCTTCTTTAACTCCCTCTTTATACGCCAATCTCAATTCCGTATTGATATGGATTATTCTTATGCCGGCATCTATCGCCGCCAAAATTTCTTCGTCCGTATTGCCCGAAGCTCCATGCAAGACAAGCGGCACTCTGACGGCCTCTCGAATTTTTCTTATTTTCTCTATATCCAGTTTCGGCTCGCCGGTTTTAACCATCCCGTGGATGTTGCCGACCGACGGCGCAAATAAATCTACTCCAGTTTGGTGAACAAATTCTTCCGCGTCTTTCGGGTCGGTTTTAGACACTCCTTTAGGAATAGCGTCCAAAACTTTTGAAGATTGGCCTATGAAGCCAAGCTCGCCCTCAACCAAGGTCGGACCTTTTGTCTTAGCATACTTAACAACCTCTTTGGTCATCTTCACGTTTTCTTCAAAAGGCTTGCTTGCGGCATCAATAACGATACTGTCCACTCCCGCGTCTATGGCCATTTTTGCCTTCTCGACTGAGTAGGTATGGTCAGCGTTTATAAAAATCGGCAGATTATTTGCTCGGGCTGTTTTGACCAGAGCCACCGCTTCTTCCAGTCCGATAAATTCTCTCTCTCCTTCCGAAACACCAATTATCACCGGCACACCCAAGTTTTTAGACGCTTCTACGACCGCCTTAAATCCCTCCGAATCCGAAATATTAAAGTGGCCTATAGCCACCTTCTTTCCTTCCGCCCAGGCTATCCAATCCCGCAGATTTTTCATGTTATGATTTTAACATATATGTATGACTTCATAGCGATTGGAGACACTGTGATAGATGCCTTTATCCGTCTTAAGGATGCTAGAACTAATCGAGACCACTCAACGTTGACACTGGCTTTTGGCGAAAAGATTCCTTATGAGTCAGTCGAGATAGTGCCGGCAGTAGGCAATAGCGCTAACGCGACTGTAGCGGCAGCAAAACTAGGGCTAATCAGCGCTCTCGTTACTCATTTAGGCGGCGACGAGTACGGCATGAAGTGTCTTGAGACTCTTATAGAAAAAGGTGTGGCAAAAGATTTTATAATCTCGCACTCTGGCAGAAAGACTAATTATCACTATGTCCTATGGTATGAAAGCGACCGGACAATTCTCGTCAAACATGAAGAGTATGAGCGCCACTTGCCTGATATTGGCAAGCCAAAATGGCTCTACCTCTCTTCTCTCGGTCCAGATAGTTTCGAATATCACCGCGAGATCGGCAAGTATATAAAAGAAAATCAGGATGTTAAGCTCGCTTTCCAGCCTGGGACATTTCAAATCAATTTAGGGACAGAGACTCTGAAAGAAATTTATAAACGTGCAGACATTTTCTTTGTTAATATTGAAGAAGCAAGGACAATCCTTGCTGAAAATTCCCAAGGTTCGACTTTGGTAGAGAAAATCCATGCATTGGGCCCAAAAATAGTCGTTCTGACAGATGGATCTAGAGGCGCTTATGCATTTGATGGCGCTAATAAATATTTCATCTCGCCTTATCCCGACCCAAAGCCGCCATTGGAGCGTACGGGCGCCGGCGACGCACTTGCTTCTACAACAGTCGCAGCTCTTGCCATGGGTAAAACTCTTGAAGAAGCAGTCAAGTGGGGCATGATAAACGCCATGTCAGTAGTTCAGCAAGTCGGCGCCCAAAAAGGCCTTTTGACCCGTTCTCAAATCGAAGCATACCTCGCTAAAGCTCCGGCCGATTTCAAACTAAAGAAAATCTGATATCATTATCGCTAGATACCGTAATTGTTCCGGAGGTCTAAATGGAAAAAACCGATTTTGAACTGTTAAGGGAAAGAATGAAAGCAATGTTTGAAACCGGGTCGTCTTTCAAACCGGCTGCGTATTACGATGAGGCGCTGGACACAGTCCGGATAGTCGTGGCGGATTGCAGTACTACGGAAAGCGCCATTTCAGCGCATCTGGTCTTGCATGAAAGGAATTACTTGAAAGCCGGCCAGGCCAGATATGTCGGTTTCAGCATTGCGGGAGTGCGAGCATTTTGCAAGCCGCACAGGTTGAACGGACCAATCAAGCTTTCGGAAATCCTCAAGTACATGCATTTTAAAGAGCACGACTCTCGCGTCAGAAGCGCGATTGCGGAAGTCGCTCTGCCGTTGCTTGAGGACAACAACCTTGACGAGGTTGAGTTTCCGGCTTAATTGGTCAAAGGGGCGACGCTTGCGTCGCCCCTTATCATTTATCTTTTCAAAATTTTCTCCACCGCTTTAATAATACTTTTGACGTCCATGCCGTAGTGTGTTATTAACTCATCTGGGGTGCCGGATTGGCCGAATTGGTCTCGGATGCCGATAAATTCCATTGGTACGGGACAATTTTGTGAAAGGCATTCTGCCACGGCACTGCCCATGCCCCCGGCAATCTGATGTTCCTCGACAGTTATTATTCTCCCCGCCTTTTGCGCCAGTTCCATTATCGCTTTTTCATCGAGAGGCTTGATGGTCGAGAGATTCATCACTTCCACATCGACCTTTCCTTTGAGTTCCTTTGCCGCAAGAAGCGCTTGGTAAAGAAGCGCGCCGGTGGCAATAATTCCCACTTTCGGCTTAGATGATTTCCAAAATATTTGCGCCCTCCCTATTTCAAACGGAGTCTCAAAGGTTGTCATAACTGGAGTTTTTTCTCTGGCGAGGCGGATGTAAACTGGGGTGCCGGTATCAATGCTTGCAAGAGTTGCTTTCTTAGCCTCAATGGCGTCGCATGGCGAAATGACAATCATTCTCGGCAGAACGCGAGTGATAGCAATATCTTCCAAGCCCTGATGAGTACCGCCGTCCGGTCCGACTGATACTCCGGCGTGCGAGCCGGCAATTTTAACAGGGCGGTCATTGTAGCAAATTGTGGTTCTAATTTGCTCCCAATTTCGCCCGGGGCTAAATGTCGCGTATGAACTGATGAAGGGAATCTTGCCCATAGTGGCAAGACCGGAAGCAACGCCGGCCAAATTTTGCTCCGCTACGCCCAACTCTATAAACCGATTGGGAAATTTCTCCGCAAATAGATTCATCTTGGTAGATTCGACCAAGTCAGCGCATAACCCGACGACATTTTTATTCTTTTGTCCGGCTTCAAGGAGGCCTTCGCCAAATCCATTGCGGATTGGCACTTGCTCGGTCTTTTTGTCAAAAAGTTTTGTATTTAATTTTAATTCCAGATTGAGCATTATTCTTTTTCGATTTTCCCACCCAAGGTACGCAGTTCTTTTAATGCCATTTTCTCTTTCTCTTTATTTATTATCTGGCTGTGCCACCTGTAATCTCTTTCAAATTCTTTTACGCCTTTGCCGGCGATAGTGTGGGCGATAATTATTGTCGGTTTGCCAAAAATGCTTTTAGCCGCTTCAAAGCTATCCGCAATTTCTTCCATATTATGTCCGTCGATTTCTATTACATGCCAATTCCACGCGCGCCATTTATCGCTTAATGGCTCCAAAGGCATAACATTTTCAGTATAGCCGTCTATTTGGATATTGTTTCTGTCTATGACCGCCACCAAGTTATGCAATTTTTCTTTGCCCGCAAGCATTGCCGCTTCCCAAGTGTTGCCTTCTTCAAGCTCGCCATCGGAGAGCAGGGCGTAGATGCGGCGCGCGGAGGTTAGTCCGTGGTCAATTTTATCGGCGAGCGCCATGCCAACCGCTTGAGAAAGTCCGAGGCCTAACGGTCCGGAACTTGTCTCAAGCATCGGCAAAAAGTCGCGATGAGGATGTCCTTGGAGGCGTGAGCCGAATTGGCGCAAAGTTTTCAACTCCTCGACGGAAAAATAACCGGAGTAAGCCATGGCGGCATAGAGTACTGGACAGATGTGTCCATTGGAAAGCACCAGTCTGTCCCGCTCCGGCCATGACGGATTTTTCGGGTCGTGTCGCAAAGTATGGAAGAAGAGCACGGCAAAAATATCTGCCATATCAAGCGGTCCGGCGACGTGGCCGGAGCCGGCGTCTTCAACAATATCAATAATGGAAATACGAATATCATTCGCCTTCTCTTCGAGTCCTGTTATTTGTTCGTCAGTGAGTGCCATATTTCCTTGAAATGTGAACCGACAATAAGGCGGTCGGCGCCAGCCGCTTCCAACTCTTTGTAATTTGCCAAGCTAATGCCGCCATCGACTGAAATCGGCAGATTCGGAAAATCTTTTTTAACCTCTTTTATTCTATCAAAAATCCTGTCATCAAACGGATGCCCTTGGTGCCCGATTTTCTTTATGGACATTAGATGCACGAAGTCGACAAAATCGAGAAACGGAGAAAATTCACTGAGCGGCTTGTCGATTTCTACTCCGAGACCTACTTCCGCCTTGTCTCTATATTTTGTAAACGTCTCGTCTATCTTATGCACGATAAGGCGCTTGGCTCCTCGCTCTATCCACTTCTCGGCCATTTTTGCCGGCTCCTCGACCATCAAATGCACTTCGAAGTCGCGACGAATTTCATCGCTCCAAATGTTTTCCTCCAGCACATCCATATGAAAGAACGTAATCGCAGCCGGCAGAGATTTGACTTTCTCCACCAAGTCTTCAACGCTTTCGGGCAAAATAGCTGGAATTATTTCAAACATCTAATTTATTGATTCTTCTTATATGCCGTTCTGCTCCGGAAAATTTCGTCGATAGAAATGATTTGACGATTTCTTTAACGTCATTTTCTGGAGTGTAATCGGCTGAAATTGTCAAAATGTTAGTATCCTCGTCATTGACTGAATCGCGAATCTGGTCTGGATTTATGCCGAGGCCTGCTCGAATATCTTTGAACCTATTGGCCGCAATGGACATGCCCACGCCCGAACCGCAAATTAGAATGCCTCTGGAATCAATTGATTCCAACACTTTCTTTGCTACCACTTTCGAAAAGTCAGGATAGTCATCATTTTTGTCGTAACTCAAAGCTCCGCAATCGTCAAATTCGTATTCCCACTCGCTGAGCCAGTTTTTAATTTTCTCTTTCAGTTCAAATCCTCTATGGTCGGCGCCAAGATAGATTTTCATTTAGATAGTATCTCCCAACTTAATTACATGCTGAACTAGCGTATTGGTGTACCCCATCTCATTGTCATACCAGGAGTAGACTGCGCAAAGGTCGCCTGCAGTGACATGAGTGAGCGAGAGGTCGGCGATGGCGGCGTGCTTATTGCCGATAATATCGGTTGAGACTACTTGCTCGCGAGTGATGGTAAAGATTCCTTGCCAGCGCGGTTCTTTGGCCGCTTCTTCGAGAATAGAATTAATTTCTTCGGGAGTAGTCTGCTTTTCAGAAAGAAAAACAATGGCTGAAAGCGAGCCGGCAGAGACTGGCACGCGCATGGCGACTCCGTCAAACTTGCCCAGAAGCTCGTGAACGGCGCGGCCGACAGAGATGGCCGCGCCGGTCGTAGAAGGCACAATGTTAATGGCCGCGGCCCGGCCGCGGCGCAAATCAGGACCTTTGGTCGGGCCGTCTACCAGAGATTGAGTTGCCGTATATCCATGCACTGTATTAAGGAAAGCTTTTTTGATGCCTAGCTTTTCATTCAAAATTTCCATCACTGGCGAAGCGGAGTTGGTGGTGCAGGAGCCGTTGGAAGTGATGATACATTTCCCAAGTTCGTTTTTGTTGACTCCCATCAAAACAGTCTTAGCATCTTCCCTCTCATCGTCTTTTGCCGGTGCGGTAATAACCACTCTCTTTGCCCCGGTCATTATATGCGCTCTTGCTTTCTCATAGCTTTCATATGCACCGGAGGACTCGACCACGACATCTATATCCAAGTCTTTCCACGGAAGTTTGCTCGGCTCTTTCTCCGAGAGGAACTTTATGTCCAACTTCCCTTCCCAAGCACCGTAGACGCTGTCGTGCCGCAACAAATATTCTAAATTCTCTTTTTCAGACAAATCATTGACGGCAATCACTTCAAGCTCTGGTTTCTCTACCGCAAGCTTATAAAACGCCCTGCCAATCCTCCCAAAGCCGTTGATCGCCACTCGAATCTTTTTCATTCAACACATTATACTACACTTTCGAGGTATCTACGGCTGGTACGACATCTATTTCGCAAACTCCGGAGACGCAAGCCAATTCTTTTGAGCCAGACGTCTGGTCTTCCCTCTCGTACATCACGAGCTTCGAGAAATCGATATGTTTGAGCTGTTTAAGTCTTTTTTCGTATTCTTCTCTGGTAATTTCTTCATACGGAGCCAGTTGGTAGACATGGTTTGAGCGCGGCAAAAATGATAGTCCTCCAATAATTTCCCAATTTTTATAAACAAAATCTGCCACGGCAACCCAATCATTGTCCGAAACATAAACGGTTGCGGAAGGGTTGTGTTCCGTAAAATTAACTTTTAATCTCCTCCACTCTTCAAGAAATTCCAACGCGGCAACGTCTTTACTGACCAACGCGCCTTCAGGAGCTTTGCATGGGAATTCCAGAACCATTTTCATGGCATTGGCCGTTGAGTATCCGACTTCCGGATGTGCCGGCACGCCCTGGTCTTGGGCAAGCTTTAAAAGCGGGTCGTTGACGGAGATGCGAACCCGGCGGATGTAATAATGCGAGTACCAAGTATGCATGCCGGAACCGACACCGAGAAGCTGTCCGGAGTTGCCGTGCGGTTTGACGCAGGTAATAGCCGTAGATTCATTTTTGCCGAAACGTTTGGCGTATTTCTTATTAGTGGTTATCGATTCACGGCGAAGCATCTGAAGAGTTTTATCGTTGCGGATAAGCTTGTTGTCGTAGTAGCCGGTCAGAGATACTCCAAGGAGCTGCTCTTTCTCGCAGTTCTCCTTCCATTCTTTTGAAAGATAGTCGAAGTTCGTCAGAGTGGCTTGATAAGTTCCAACCAATGTGGCCAGTCGCATTTTTCTCTTCAAGCTTTCCATCGTATCGTTTGGACGGACGACAATAGATGTTAAATTGCAGAATTGTTTGGATTGCAGATAAATTTCTGCGCAGGGATTCATGCCAATCTGCTTTTTGTCCTTGATTACTGCCCAGCGGCGCTTAGGAACTTGTTTATCGAGGTCGCCACGATTAAAGATTCCTCTTTCTCCAGCATGAGACGTTACTAACGCCGTCCATTCCTGCATAAATTCTTCAGCCGAAGGCTTGGCTTCGTAGACTGCGGAGTTGTTGGCCATAGAACGCTGGCCATCCGTCTGCCAGAAAGCGCCTTTCTTGGCATCACGCATCTCATGGTCGTCCAAAGATGAAAGAGAGATAAGAGCGGAGCGCCTTGTGCCTCCGGCATCAACAATCAAACCTATTTGACAGCAAATGTCGTGTAAATCCAGCGTGGAAAGCCGGCGTCCCTGTTTAGCCAGAATTTTTCTCTTGGTAAATTGCATCAAGTCTTGCAACGGTCCGGGACCGGAAGCTCTGCCGCCCATGGTCTCAAGCTTGGTGCCGGCCGGACGAATGAGAGAATAGTCAATCTCAACGTCTTTGCCGTTCGCCCACACTTCGCAAGCTTCTACAAAAGCGTTGCACCAACCGATTTTATCGTCTTCCACCATGATTTTTGGAGCTTTGGTTCCGGTTTGCTTTTGGATTTGAGGAAATTTACCGACATTTTCCGGCTCGACCGAGAATCCGCACCCGGCTCCGCACATGGACACATACATGATTTCAGATAAGTCACGCCAATTTACCGGCGCGATATAAGCGCAGTTATAGGCGCAAACATTAGATTTGCGCGCGGCTTTGCCCGCAGACCATAAGAGGCGCATTGACGGACAGATGTCCTGATTTAAAATTGCCGTCCTCACTTCCTTATATTCGGTTTCGGTCAGTTTATTTTTGAGATTTTCCTTCATGTAGTCCATAAAGCGGTCGACGGCCTCAATCCATGTTTCTCTTCGGCCCAATTCTCTGCGCCATCTGGCATAAAACTGATAAAAGATAAACTCCTGATACGGGGTTTTAAAATATTTGCTCGCTTCCGCCATTTTCTGTCTGGTCTCAAGGCTGACCATGGCGTTTTGTTCGCGAATCCTGGTTCTCTCCTGGCGATATAAAATGTAACCTTTCGCGGTAGCCGGATATTCTGCCAGCATGAGCTCCTTTTCCACCGTGTTCTGGATACCTTCAACCGTAGGCAAGAAATTAGGATGTTTTTTCGAAATGCGAACAAGCTCGGCATAGACGGAATTGGCCACCATCTCCGCTTCCTCAAGAGAGCCTTCGCCATTGGCTATCATTGATTTGTGTATGGCGTTGACAACTCGTTCAATGTCGAAAGATACAATCTGCCCATTCCTTTTCTGAACTTGCTTTATAAGAGATTTTTTAGAAGCTTTCGGAGCGGTTTTGGGCATGATAAATATTAAAAATTATTAATAACTAAGATATCTGTATTTTACAAGAAAAGTATCTCGGCGACGGTGTGAATAGCTATCTTGGAAACACCTCATCTCCAATGTCAACACCCAATTTTTCAAAACTGCCTGCCGGTATTTCTAAAACATATAAAGTATCTCTCGGAGAGTAAAAAACCTGCGGGTAAGTATCGGGAGAAACCGCTCTTTCAATCCATAATATCTCCTTATTTTGACCGAGCCATGCGATATCTAGTGAGAACTTCATATCCTTCATCCAAAAACCGTAAGCGCCCGGTTTATCAAAAACAAATAGCATACCGGAGTCTTCCGGGAGGTTATCGCGACCCGATAGTCCTTGAACTCTTTTTGCGTCAGTGTCGGCAACCTCGACTTTGAAAATTTTATCGCTAATTTGGACAAGGTTAAACCTTGTCAAGACAGGCTGCTTTAAGACTAGGTAAATACTTCCTCCGATGAAAATAAGACCGATGATTAGAAAGAAGGCGTTTTTCATAAAACTAGTATAAATCAAAAACGCCCCGAAGGGCGTTTTTGATTAGATTACATCGGTCGGCGATTGTTGTCGCGCGGCTCCAAAGGTCTTGCGACGTTGACGGTCAGCTTTCTTCCTTCGAAATCTTGTCCGTTGAACATCTCAATAGCCTTCTGAGCTTCTTCGTCACTATTCATTTCGACGAATCCGAAACCTTTGCTTCTGCCGGTCATGCGGTCAATAATAATGGCCGTTGATGCGACAGTGCCGGCCTTGGCAAATAAATTGCCGAGAGTGGCTTCTGTCGTGGAATAAGGAATTCCCCCGACGTATAACTTTGTTGACATTGAACTTAAAACTTACTGCCGACCTTTTTGTAAATCATGTAAGCCGTCGGCTATCTCATCTCCAATCACTCTTCAACGAGACCCGTCCGCCACGGCTTCGTCGTAGGCGAGTCGGGCGGGAACCTTACATGCCAGTATTATAACGTATTTAAAAATTATTTCAATTCAAGCAAAGTGTTGACGTAGTGGATGGCGAAGCCGCCGAAGTTGGGGTTGTTTCCAAGAGCCTGGTCTATCATCGTTAGTTGCTCGTTAAAATAATCTTTGGACATGCCGTGGAAGGTAATATATGGAGGAGGAAAATCGCCGGTTTCTTGAGCGATAATAACCTTAGTATTATAAAGTCCGCTTCGAGCAGTTTCCATTTCGTTATTTGAAATTTCTATCGAACCGTCGGTTCCTTTGGCAAAATTTCTGTAAGCCATGACGATAAGAGCATTCTCGTCATTCTTATCTAAGATATCGAGCAAATGAATAATAACCGAGCCTTCTTTATTTTGATACTCAAAAATCGGAACGACTTTATCTATCTCGTCCCAGAAGTCCGGCACCACCACCGAGAAGCGCAGTTTTTTCGGAGACAGAAAATTTTCGGTTTTATCTACCAATGCGACAAAGTTTCTCAAAACCGCGGTTGGCATAATTTTATATTTGAGTAAAAGGTAAGGTTCCACGTCATATTGGAAACCGCTGAATTTAAGTGAATGAGTGCTGTTAAATTCTTTGACGTAATCCAGGACCGCCAGAGCCTTATATTCGTTGCCGCTCTCCGCCCAATTACGCCAACCGCCTTCAGCATCTACGGATATGCCATTTTTATCGGCTTCCTGGATAAATTGAAAGACTTTCTTGTCAAATTTTTCTTTTTCTCTATCCTTCTCAGGACCTTCTTTCATGCTAAAGATGTCCAAATAAGAGTCGATGGATAAATAGATAGTATTGATGCCATTTACTTTAGCGCCGCTCAAAATATTTTGTATGTAATCATTTGTCATAAGTAATACCGGCGTCCAAATCCAAGTGCTATATTCTTTCGAAACCGGCTTATGTTTGAGGCTTTTAGCCAAAGATTTTACCGTCCTTACCACAGCGGCCGTCTGAGAAGAGAACAGTAATGGATTTTTTGATTTGGCAAATGCCAAGTCCTTGAATCTGGCTTCGGTCATCTTGGCTTTATCGGTAATTACTTTATGAGAATTAAGCGAGAGAGTTTCATCAATGGAATTAGTGTGCGCTGGACCGGTCGTTCGCTTGGTTAAAAGCGAGATATATCCCACCAGAACAATGACAACAATCACGATGAGAAGAATTACCCGGATAAAAATCTTTTTACGTTTTTTCAAAGCCATTAATACTTATTAGTGTAGCATTGATAAATCAGTTCCCAATTGGCGAAGTATTCTTGAATTAGCTCGAACGCATTTCGCCGCCTGCGGCGGCGGGAGTGATGGGCAAGAACCTGCGCGGCTTTGCCGCGACCATTAACAATTTCAAGTTTTTCTTTGGCGGAATACAAATTCGAGCGTGCGGAGCACGCACAAATGTTCTTTAAAAAAGTGACCCGGAGCGCGAAGCGCCGGGCCACAAGACCGAGTTCGTCGGTTAGATGTCGAGTCGATGTTCGGGACGGAAGTACTTCTCTCCCCGTAACCGCACTCCGAGATTGTTCGGGTATCGCTCGTTGAAGCGAATGTGTCCTCCCCGATCAATCTCGATCAATAGACACTGCGTTGAGCCGATATCGATAATTCTTCCGCTCTCAACGGTGTACTCATCCATCGTTCCGTAGTCCTTGGCGGTGTACTTCGGTTCGATGAACGGTGGTTCGCCTTCAGTAAGTTGGCCGAACCATCCCCGATGACGAATGGCCAGTTGGAAATACGGGATTGCTCCCATATCGCCTTGAGCCACTTTCGTTCCGCCCCAGTCATCGGCGAGAGAGAACGTATAGTTCACCCTACTTCCGAGTACCGATTCAGCGCGATACCGTTCGTAGCCAGCCTTGGAACGAAACGAGATGGTAGAGAAATGTCCGGCGACGAAATCGTAGTACATCTCAAACGCACCGAACTCGCTCCAGTCGCTGAATATCGAACGCTCGGCGGCTTTCGACCATTTCATCCGCGATTGCTCCTTTTTGAGCTTGAGGAGCAAGTTTACCTTGATCCCAGGTGCAATCTCGCACTCGCCGACTTCGTACGCGAACCGAGAATTTCCTCTACCGATCGGCTCGTGAACATTATCCTTCGCTAGATGACTCGCGAAGATACAACGAATTTTCTCCAAAAGATCAGACCGCCCAAGGAGAGCAGTCTTAACCTGGAGAGTCCTCTCAAAGTATTGCATGACAGCCTCCTTTTTGATTTGTGTTGTGAATTTAGGACGGAAACCCGATGAGTACCATAACATTACTAACTTAATACGTCAAGAAGCGGCGGTTAGCAGCTTCCTTTCTGGCGGAGGTGGAGCGATTCGAACGCTCGAGGGTTTTCACCCTACACGCTTTCCAAGCGTGCGCACTAGGCCTCTATGCGACACCTCCTTAATTCTAAGAATATTAACTCAAATTTCGTTTCTTGAGAATTGTATCGACTTCCTGAATTTCTCCCAAAATTCCTTCAATCAAGTCATAGGATTCGGCTTCTTTTGCACTGACCCAGGCATATTCGGTATGGTCGCCATCAATTTTTACTTCGCCGGAAATATATGGAGCAAAATACGATAGACATAAAACAGGGATGCCATCCGGACGGATAAATGTCAGGTCAGTGAGAAATTCCGGCTTGCCAATTTCGAGGTTTGTTTCTTCCTTCACTTCCCTTCTCAAAGCTTTTTCAATCGCACCATACCACTGATTGGATTCCTTTGTGCTTGGAGGTGTATTTATATAATCATCAATCAAGAGTCCGCCGCCCACTACAGCCCATTTACCGGGCTTGACTATTTTATGTAAAGCTCGTTTAGCAATTAAATAACTAAAATCCTTATATACGATAGCGGTCGTCACAATTCTATGAAGTTCTTTATCCATATGCGACTACTTGATTACGGCCGCCTTCTTTGGCGGCGTACAGCGCCTTATCCGCGCGCTTTATCATTTCTTCAAAACTAATTTTGGGAGAGGCGGCAGCTATGCCGGCGCTTACGGTAACACTTATTCCGGGAATACTGTTAAATCCGGCGTGTTCCATCTCTTTGCGAATTTTTTCCGCTTTGATTACGGCTTTGCTTTCATTGGCTCCAAGCAATAGGACGGCAAATTCTTCCCCTCCCCAGCGGGCGGCGATATCGCCCTTTCTCACGCCTTCTTCGATATTTTTTGCCACTACTTTTAACACGGCATCACCCGTAGCGTGACCATAGGTGTCATTGATTGATTTAAAATAATCGATATCAAACATCACGAAACTTAAATTTTTGAACCCGAACCATTCGAGACGGCGGCCGTCTTGGCGGTTTATAACCGTGTCGAAATAAATCCTACCTTCCTCTTCCATAAACCGCCTAGTCTTGAGTCCAGTGAGCGAGTCGTGGATCAGGTCGTCTTTGAGCACTCGTATAGTTTGCTCGAGTTCGGCAATTTTATTTTCCAGCTCTTCCATTAGTAAAAGAATACCATTCTTTTACTTTCCAACTAGTGCTGCAATACGCTCTTCCACGGGCGGGTGAGTCATGAACAAGTGTGAAAGTTTGGAAGTCTTTAAGTTGTTAAATGGATTTGAGATAAATAGGTGGGCGGTGGCGTTATTGGCCGTACGCATTGGAACAGATATGGCGCTAATTTTGCGAAGAGCATTGGCCAGGCCTTCGGGAAAGCGAGTAAGGAGCGCTCCCGATGCGTCTGCCAAGAATTCGCGTTTGCGGGAAACAGCCAGTTTGATTAACGTGGCGGCAATCGGGGCAAGAATGGCCAAAACTAATCCGATAATTAAAAGTATTGCTCCCGCGTTGCCTTCCCTGTCGCGATTATTGTGGAATCGCGAACGCAAGAAAATATCTGAAATCAGAACAACAAAGCCGGCAAGCACCACCACTATTGTAGATAGAAGCATATCTTTATTGCCGATATGAGAAAGTTCGTGGGCAATCACTCCTTCTAGTTCGTTTTTACTAAGTAGTGCAATAAGTCCGGCGGTAACGCACACGACAGCGTGTTCTTTGTTGCGTCCCGTGGCAAAGGCGTTGGGAGACGGGTCGTCAATAACATAGAGTTTCGGCATGGGCAAACCAGCAGTAATGGAAAGATTTTCCGTTATATTCCAGAGGTCGAAATATTCTTGTCGAGTGGCGGGCTTTGCTTTATGTAGTTTGAGGACTATTTTATCCGAGAACCAGTAGGAAAAAATATTCATAAAGATAGAGAATATAATGGCAAAATATAAAATCACCGGCGCATTATAAAAATACGAAATAACCCAACCCAAAACGATAATAATCGCAAAGAAAAGCCCCATTAGTATCCATGTTTTCCGGATATTTGCGTCCTGATGGCTATATAAGTTCATTTAGAAATTGACTTGAACTGGATTTTTGGCAGCAGATTCTTCAAGCTGGAAGAATTCCATTTTGGAGAAGTGAAAGATGCCGGCAATAATATTGGACGGAAACGACTCTGCTTTCGTATTGAGGTCGCGGACATTAGTATTGTAGAAGCGGCGCGCGGCTTGGATTTTGTTTTCCGTATCGGAAAGTTCTTTCTGTAATTCCAGAAAATTCTGGTTCGCTTTCAAGTCCGGGTAAGCTTCGGCAAGAGCAAAGACGGATTTGAGAGCGCCGGTGAGCATATTTTCTGCCTTGCCTTTCTCCTCCACATTTCCTGCGCTCATGGCGGCACTCCGAGCTCTCGTGACATTCTCAAAAGCGCTTGATTCATGAGAGGCATAACCTTTGACCGTATTAACCAAATTGGGTATCAGGTCGTATCGTCGCTTAAGTTGAACATCAATATCCGCCCAGGCTTCTTTGGCTCTGTTAATGAGCCGGATAAAGGAGTTGTAAGAAAAGATAAACCAGAGCACGAGAATAGCAATAATTATCAAAATAATCGTGATTAATGACATATTATTATTTTACCACAATCAGCAATCCTAGTAATCCATCGGAGGCATGTTTCTTCCCTGCCCCGAGTTTTTCGAAGGGTCTTCTGGTTCATCGGCGATGGCGGCTTCGGTGGTGAGAAGCATGGCGACGGCGGAAGCGGCATTTTCGAGAGCGGCTCGAGTCACTTTGACTGGGTCGATAATACCGGCTTCAAACATATTATCGACGAAAATATCTTTAAGAGCGTCGTAGCCGGAGTTCGACTGGCCTTTGAGCACTTCATTAAGTACTACCCCATCTTCTTTCCCGGCGTTTCTGGCGATTTGGCGAAGAGGTTCTTTAAGCGCTTCAATCACTGCCGTGTAGCCAGCGGCAAATTCTGCGGCCTCGGCATTTTCGGCCGCTACTTTCGACTCTTTCGATTCTTTATATTTTACTTCGATTTTTTGAGAAACTCTGGCAAACGCCGAACCGCCGCCAGCGACGATGCCTTCGGCAATGGCCGCTTTAGTGGCGTTGACAGCATCTTCAATTTTAAGTTTTAAATACTTCATCTCAGTTTCTGTTGCGGCGCCTACTTTAATCACCGCCACTCCGCCGGAGAGTTTGCCGATGCGTTCATCTAATTTTTCTTTATCAAATTTGGAAGTGGTGTTCTCTCTCTGGGCGCGGAGGCTCTCTACTCTCTCTTGTATATCAGCTTTTTTACCTTTGCCGCCGACGATAATGGTATTGTCTTTGGTGGAAATCACGCGTGAGGCGCGACCAAGCATATTGAGTTCGGCATTTTCAAACTTCAATCCTACTTCTTCTGAAACAACTTTGGCTCCCACCGTCACGGCAATATCTGCCAATACTTCTTTTTTCCTGTCTCCATAGCCGGGAGCTTTTATCGCCAATACATTGAATGAACCCCGGAGCTTATTGACTACGAAAGTGGTCAGCGCTTCTCCATCCACCTCTTCGGCAATAATAACCAAATCTTTTTTGCCTGTGGCGGCAAGCTTCTCTAGGAGCGGCAAAATGTCTTTAATAGCCGAAATTTTCTTGTCGGTAATGAGAATAGACGGGTCGCGATACTCGGCTTCCATGCGTTCAGTATTGGTTATCATGTAAGGAGAGATATATCCTTTGTCGAATTCAAGGCCCTCGACAATTTCGGAATCCACGCCGAAAGACTGCGATTCTTCAACCGTTACCACGCCGTCCTTGCCGATTTTTTTAATGGTGTCCGCAATGATTACGCCAATTTCTTCAGATTCGGCGGAAATGGCGGCCACTTGCCTGATTTCGCTGTCGGCTTTAATAGGCTTGGCCATTTTTTTCAACGCATCTATGGCATCGCTTGTAGCTTGCTCTATGCCTCGTCTTATACCCATGGAGTTTGCGCCCATAAGAATTTTCTTGAAGCCGCTTTCCACAAGAGCTTGAGTAAGCACGACTGAAGTGGTAGTGCCGTCGCCGGCCGTATCGTTAGTTTTGGAGGCTACTTCTTTGGCAATTTCCGCTCCCATATTTTCAAACCTATCTTTAAGCGAAATGTCCTTAGCGATGGTCACACCGTCGTTTGTGATAGTGGGCGCGCCATATCCTTTGTCCAAAACCACGTTTCTGCCTCGCGGACCGATGGTAATTCTGACAGTGTTGGCTACTTTATCTACTCCGCGCTTAAGCGCCTCTCTCGCTTCTTGGTTAAAAAGAATTTGTTTTGCCATATTATTTTATAATCGCTAAAATATTTTCCTCTTTAATTAAGTACAGCTCTTCGCCTTCATATTCGACTTCATCATAACTGTATTTGGAGAAGATAACGGTATCGCCGACTTTTATTTTTTTGCCGTCTCCTACCGCTAATACTTTTCCTTGAGCTGATTTCTCTTTAGAGACGGTATCGGGAATAATGATACCAAAGCTATTCTTTTTGCCCTTCAAATCTTCTTCAGTAAAGGGCTTTACCAAAACCCGGTCGCCAAAAGGCTTAATTTGTCTTTTAGTTTTCATCGCCCGAAATTGTATTCCAAAAATCTTGAATGTCAACTGCTTTTTGTGTTAATATGAATCTGTGAATCAGATTCTTCCATATATTCAGGTGGGATTGAGTATTCTTCTCGTCGCGGGCGTGCTGTTACAACGCTCCGAGGCAAGCCTCGGAGCGGCTTTTGGCGGCGGCGATTCTACCGGCACTCGTTTTGCCAGGCGCGGCTTTGAGAAGATTTTATTCAACTTCAACATTATTGTGGCGATTCTTTTCGTCGCTTCAGCTTTCGCCCCACTCTTGCTAAACCGCTAACATGCGTTATAAAGAATTCCGAGCGCTTCTCTTAAAGCGCTTCAGTATTCCAAAAGTGCACGCGGTAGAAAAAATTCTACGCAAGTTTAGTACGGCCGAAAAAGCCCTTTTTTATTTTTTAGCCGGAATTTTTGCCTTTTCAGGAATCATTTTACTTGCCAAGGTTAATAATGCTTTCCTGGTTGAAGTGCCCATTCGCGGCGGCAGCCTTGTCGAAGGCACGGTCGGCAATCCCAGATTTATTAATCCGGTGCTCGCCCTATCGGAAGCGGATAAAAATCTTTCAAGCCTTATTTATTCCGGCTTAGTGCGCCTAACGCCTGAAGGCAAGGTCGAGAATGATTTGGCCGAAGTCAGTTTATCCAAAAGCCGGCTGACATACACGGCCCGCATTTATAATTCCGCCCGCTTCCACGACGGCATGCCCGTGACAGCCGACGACGTCGTTTTCACTATTTCTAAAATTGCCGACCCTTTAATTAAAAGCCCGAAAAGAGGCAATTGGGATGGAGTGGCGGTGGAGAAAATTGACGATAAAACGGTCACTTTCACTCTTAGAGAACCTTATACGCCATTTATTTATAACTTGAACTTGGGAATCCTGCCGAAGCATATTTGGAAAAACGTTACTGACGATGAATTTTCATTCAGCCAATTTAATACTTTGCCCATGGGTTCCGGCCCGTATCAAGTTCTGAAGGTAGAGAGAAATTCAGGAGGTATTCCCAACTACTATAAGCTCATCGCTTTTAAAGACGGTTCGGCCAAGGTGCCTTACATCACAAATCTTATTTTTAAATTTTACCCTTCCGAAGAAACTTTGCTTGAAGCTTATGCGAGCCGTCATGTCGACAGCATAAGCGGTATTAGCCCTGAAAAACTCAAAAATTTGAAGCGCCAAGATTCCCGCATCGTCACTTCTTCTTTGCCGAGAGTATTTGCGGTCTTTTTTAACCAAAGCCGCTCCAAAGCCTTGCTTGCCAAAGAAGCGCGGCAGGCGTTCGACCTTATAAGCCCGAGAAAAGAGATTGTGTCCAAAATTTTAGGAGGATACGGCACGGCAACATCTCTTCCCCTGCCGGCCGGCATCTATAATTGGCCAAACGCCGCGGAAGAAAAAACTTTTGACGAAAGATTGTCCCAAGCCAAAGAAATCCTTGCTAAAGCAGGTTGGGCACCCAACAAAGATACGGGAATACTTGAAAAGAAATCCGGTTCGAGTATTATTAAGCTGTCGTTTTCCATCTCTACCGGTGACGCTCCAGAACTTCAAGCGGTCGCGGAAACCTTAGCCGCTTCATGGAGACAGTTGGGCGCCAATATTGAAATTCTCTCGTATGAGACCGGTGATTTGAACCAAAACGTCATTCGCCCGAGAAACTTCGAAGCTCTGCTCTTCGGCGAAGTGGTATCGAGAAATGCCGACCTTTATCCTTTTTGGCACTCGTCGCAAAGGACTGACCCGGGGTTAAACATCGCTCTCTATGCCAACGGCCGCGCCGACAAACTGCTCGACTCGGCCAGAAGCGCCGAGAACTTCGAGACGATAGAGAAGAATTACAAAGATTTTGTCGCTGAAATCAAAAAAGACATACCGGCGGTTTTTCTCTACACGCCGAGCTTTCTCTACGTCGTGCCGGAAAACTTGCGCGAAGTGAACATCAAATCTCTGGCCGTAGCCCAAGACAGATTCTTGGGAGTTAGAGACTGGTATATCGAGACGGATAAAGTTTGGAAAATATTTGATACGAATCTTACGAATTAGACCGAATAATACTTATGAACAATTTTGCAAGCGCATTACGCAAACCCATGAGACGCAGACCGGGTGTTCCCTTGGCGGCAAGAAAGCCCGATGATGTCATACCGCCGATTGGCGACGGCATCAGAATTATTCCTCTCGGCGGAGTGGAAGAAATCGGCCGCAATATGACCGTCATAGAATATGGCGACGATATCGTCGTGGCCGACTGCGGCTTCCAATTTACCGACGACGATACGCCGGGCGTCGACTACATCCTTCCCAACACCAAATATCTTGAAGAACGCAAGGATAAAATCCGCGCCATTGTCATTACCCACGGCCACCTCGACCACATCGGCGGCATTCCTTACATCATCGACCGCTTGGGCAATCCGCCGATTTATACTCGCGAGATGGGCGGACTTTTAATCAAGAAACGCCAGGTCGAGTTTCCGCATCTTCCTCCGCTTGATGTGCGTATCGTAGACAAGGACGACAAATCCATTCCTCTAAGCGCAAACCTGAAAATACGATTCTTCGGCGTCACGCATTCCATTCCCGATTCCACCGGCGTCATCATTGAAACTCCTTACGGCGATATCGTTACCACGGGCGATGTGCGCATTGAGAACGAGGACGGCGTGCCGGTAGAAAAAGAAATTGAGCAGTACAAAGAGTTTCGCGGCCGAAAGATTCTTCTCTTTACCATGGATTCCACCGGCATCGAGAAATCCGGTTTCTCCCCTTCCGAAACTACCATTGTAAAAAACATTGACGCCATAGTTGCGGGAGCGCCGGGCAGAATGATAATCGCAACCTTCGCTTCGCAGGTGGAGCGAGTGATTGAGTTCTTCAAAATGGCTCGCCATTACGGCAGGAAAATCGTTATCGAAGGCAGGAGCATGAAAAATAATGTCGAGATTATCAAACATTTAAATCTCGTCGATACCAGTCATATTATTCCGCTTGAAGAAATAGCCAAGTACCCCCCGAACAAAATTATGATGATAGTGACCGGCGCTCAGGGCGAGGAATTTGCCGCGCTGATGAGGATGAGTAACGACACGCACAAATTCATCAAACTTCAGCGCTCTGACACCATCCTTCTCTCCTCATCGGTCATTCCCGGCAACGAAAAAGCGATTCAGAAACTTAAAGATAATTTGTACAGGCACGATGCCAAAATCATCACTTATCTCGATTCCGATGTGCACACTTCCGGCCACGGCAAGCGCGGTGAGATTGAATGGCTCCATAAACAAATTCCTTATAAATTCTTTATGCCGATTCATGGACATCATTTCATGCTGAAGATGCATGCGGAATTGGCGAGAAACATCGGTTGTCCGCCAGAAAATATCGTTGTCCCCGACAACGGCAGTATTATCGAGATTCAGGACCAAGGCTCAAGGATAGTAAAATTGAAAGAAAAGGCTCCTTCGGAAGACCTGGTAGTTGAAGGTCTTAATATCGGTCCGGTATCGGAAGTGGTCATCCGCGACAGGAAAATGCTTGCCGAAGACGGAATATTCGTCATCATGGCGCTCGTTAACATGCGCACTGGCAGGCTGAAAAAATCTCCGGACATCATCGCCCGCGGCTTTGTTTATCTGCGCGAATCCCAGGAACTTCTTTCCGAGGCGCGCCAGATTATCAGAAATTCCATCGAAGCGACAACCGTCGGCATGCATCCGATTAACTTCGAATATGCCCGCAACGCCGTATCAGAAGACGTTTCGCGCTTCCTCTTCCAAAAAACCGCCAAAGCTCCGATTGTGATCCCGGTAATTATCGGGGTTTAGATGGACGCGGCGATTTCTTTTTATAAATCATTGTAAATCAACCCATCTATCTCTAGCTATAGCTAGAGATAGATGTAATATGAAACTCTTGCTTGAGCGGATGCCGATATTTAAAGTCTTTTTTCATGTAATAATGATGCTATGCTCCGATTTGTTTCAGTTTTTGTTTCGGTATTTTTTCTCTCGATTAATTTCAGCGCGGTCCTTTATGTCAATTCGACTCTGCTTAGCCAATTTTTCACTCCGGAGACGGTAAGCGTTCTATTCGTTCTCGGCGCTGTCGGAAATATATTACTTTTCTTAATAGCGCCTAAACTTATCGAGAGTTTAGGCAAAAGATTACTACTTTTCATTTTTCTGTTGTTGGCGGCAGGTTCGACCTACGCCCTGGCCTACGCTGATACGGGGCTAGCCGCGGCAACATCATTTCTTGTTTATTCAAGCGTCTTTTTCGTAATTTATTACGTCTTTGACATCTTTCTCGAAGAGGTCTCTAAAGACACGCGGACAGGAGAGATTCGCGGGCTCTATATGACCATTCTTAATCTCGGCATTATGCTGGGACCAGTCATTCTCGCTTTAATGGTAGTCGGCAACCAACTCGCGCCGGTCTATATCGCAGCAACAGCCATCTTAATACCGCCGATTCTTATAGCTATATTCGACCTGCATTCGAAGACGCAAGAATGGCATGGACTTCATAGACATCATGCCCTTCTGCCATTTCGCCTCTGGTGGCGCACTAAAAGTATCCGAAGGACCACTTTGGTAAAACTGGTTCTTGAAATCTTTTTCGCTGTAATGGTAATTTATGTGCCGATTTATCTGCGTATTCTCGAGTTCGAGTGGTCGGAGCTCGGCGTAATGTTTATGATAATGCTTTTGCCTTTCGTGCTACTCGAATGGCCAGCCGGCAAACTGGCCGACAAATTCTTGGGAGAGAAGGAGTTGATGGTAATAGGGTTTATTTTAATGGGAGGCGCACTCGTTATCATGCCATCTTTGGGCAAAGTCTTTATAGCTTGGACTTTAGCGCTCTTAATATCGCGCATAGGCGCAAGTCTTGTCGAGGTAACGGCGGAGAGCTACTTCTTCAAGCATGTTAATGAGAGCGATACCAGGCTTATCAGTATTTTTCGCCTTGCACGCCCGGCAGGTATTATTATCGGTTCAGGGCTCGGGATAGCTTCCGTGAGCTTATTTTCTTTTGAAAAAATCTTTTTGCTTCTGGCGGTAGCGGTATTTCTCGGACTCAAGGAAAGCTTGGCAATTAAAGATACACTCTAGTATAATTAAATTCCGGAAACGCTATTTTGAATTTGGAGGTTATGGATGAATCAAGAGCAGCGAGAAATTGCCGATACGGTTGAAGAGTTGGAGCTTGCCAGGTCTGCCAAAGCCAGATACGAAGGAGAAATCAGGAGACTGGAAGCGAAGCTTCAAGAGCTTCGAGTTAAATATGTTACGGTGACAGAAGCATAACAAGCACTGGCGGAGCGAAGCTCCGCCAGCTTTCAATCTTATCCTTTGAGCAAAACATCAAGCGCGATTCGTTATCGGTTGTCGTGCCGTGAACGAAATAAGTTATGTTGATAGACATATTTTAGTAATAAATTGTTTTTGTCCGATGATAAGGCTTATCGTCGGGCGATTTTGTCTGTCCCAAACTCCACAGGTGATCATCCAGTTGTCTAGCAGTAATTTGAGGAAATCGAGGCCTCAAAACTTCCTTCATTTCTTCAACGGCCCAAATAGTTGTAGCTCTTATTTCAATTTCTTCTCGGCTTCCCGCCTCGATTTCCTCGTAAGAATCAATTTTTGTGGCAAGTTCGGGAGTATATTTTAAAATTCCGAATTTACGCAACATTTGAGGCACTTTGTAATCAGCAAAAGCAGTTAGTTTATCAAGATTAGATAATTCTTTTTCTCCACGCTTAGCCAATCGGTAGTTAATCATATCGGTATTTAGTTGAGCACGTTTATGAAACTCTATTTTCTCGCCCTCAAATGTTACATAGTCATTAAATGATGAGAAAAATTTAATGAAAAGATTTGTTAACTCAATGGCATCTCCATTGGCAGCTTCAAAAACTTTCATAAAACTTCCGTTAAAATATTTGAGCAAGACTTCTCCCGCTTTGTTCAGACATTTTACTCTTTCATCCAAAAGTGGGATTTCTATATTGCCGTTTAGTATCTCATTAAATTTTTCTCGATTTATATTTTGCAAAAAATGGGCATCCAAAAGTGGTATACCATTTTTTAGAGCTTCTTCGAGTGCGCGAAATATTCCAGTCGCTCCGTCTATCACTTCATCATCTATTTTGGTTGCCCATTTCTCTTGTCCTTTCCCAGCCCAAAAACAAAAATTTACACAGTTGAAAACGCAAACTAAACCTATTTGTTGGTCGGAAGAATATTTTGTTGCATATCATAAATCAATTCTGCTGCGTATTTAGAACACTCTCAAACTTTTGAAATTATTTTACCAAATCTGATACACAAATCCAAAAAGCGAAACCTACACTGACCCGCCGCCAGCCGCCGCAAAGCGGCGGCCTGCCTCGCAGAAAAATTGCCTTTTC
>JACOVQ010000013.1 GCA_016177225.1 Candidatus Zambryskiibacteriota bacterium | reverse complement strand
TACGCGGCAGTCTCGCCTGACAAATATAACCGACGATAGGGGTTGCGTTCGTTTCCCCACTGAAGGGATCAACTCAAGCCACGAACTGACGACGGCCATGCATCACCTGCCCAACCGTCCTTGCGGACTCTGCCAATTTCTCGGCGGATTCGTTTGGTCTTCTAACCCTGGTAAGGTTTTTCGTTTGCCATCGAATTAAACCGCATAATCCACTGCTTGTGCAAGTCCCCGTCTATTCCTTTGAGTTTTAGCCTTGCGGCCGTACTACCCAGGCGGATCACTTAACGCGTTAGCTTCGCCTCTCAGAGGGTTGATACTCCGAAAAGCTAGTGATCATCGTTTAGGGCGTGGACTACCGGGGTATCTAATCCCGTTCGCTACCCACGCTTTCGTGTTTCAGCGTCAGAAATGCGCCAGTGAATTGCCTTCGCTTTCGGTGTTCCCCATGGTATCAACGGATTTCACCCCTACTCCATGAGTTCCATTCACCTCTCGCACTCTCGAGTCTCTCCGTTTCCTCCGCAGGTCCGGGGTTGAGCCACGGATTTTGACAGAAGACTAAAGAAACCGCCTACACACCCTTTACGCCCAATGATTCCGGATAACGCTTGGGGCACTCGTATTACCGCTGCTGCTGGCACGAGTTTAGCAACCCCTTATTCTTAGAGTACTATCAATCGAAACTTTCTCCTCTACAAAAGATGTTTACGTCCCTAGGGACTTCATCCATCACGCGGTGTCGCTCGATCAGGCTTTCGCCCATTGTCGAATATTCTCGGCTACTGCCACCCGTAGGTGTATGGGCCGTTCTCAGTCCCATCGGTGAGGGTCACCCTCTCAGGTCCCCTACGCGTCTATGCCTTGGTAGGCCATTACCCTACCAACTAGCTGATACGCCGCAGGCCCTTTCCTAAGCCGATTGCTCGATTTAATCCGAAGATATTATCGGGTATTAGTCCCGCTTTCGCGAAATTATTCCCGTCTTAGGAGTAGGTTCCTGCGTATTACTACCTCGTCTGCCACTATCCAGCACTTACTTGCGTAAGTGCTGGGCCGTTTGACTTGCATGCCTTATCCACACCGCCAGCGTTCATCCTGAGCTAGGATCAAACTCTATAAAATAGCGAAGCTATTTTATTAGCCCCGCAACGGAACAAAAGAGAAAACAATAATTTCCACTTTTGCCACTCAGATCCTACTGTGCCCCGCATAGCTCCGAAGGAGCGACGTGGGGTTGAATAAACATTGACTTACACTTGTTCTCAATCTATTTCAATTCAATTTTAAAGAACATTTAGCTCGCCGTAACTTTTTACAAAGTGAAGGCGGCCCCGTCTCAACTGACAGGTTTTATGTGTTAGTTAAGACGTGGGGACTATTATACTTATTCCAGATTTCCTTGCAACCTATACTCCTTTCACCGCAAGAGGCAAATTAAGAAAAGTGTGTTTTGCTTGCCTTTTACTTTTGGTTATCGAATTATCCGGTATTTGAAAATAAGAAAAAAACTTTTTTTTAGAAATGGAGAAAATCATAGGGTGCCTGGAAGCCCAGAGTATTTCAACGCCTATTACGTTGCCTTTTGAATCATGGTCAACAAAAAGCCAGTCTTCATGCTTCTTGGTTTTGGCAACCCGGCGAACAGTGCCAATTTTGACATATTTCGAGTCTATTTCTTTGTCGTAAATAACTTTCATATTATTTTTTCCACCAATAAGCGGTTATGATTACGAATTTATTTTTTGAACCTCCCTTGGTGTATATAACCTCTAACGTCCGATGATCTATTTTCTTTTTTTCCCTGAAGTGTATCGGGAACTGCAATTGCATTTTATCATTTTAATATAATTTAGCCAAACAAATTACTACGATATATCATTACAAATTAACATACGTTATCTTTATGCGACCGCATATTTATAACGTATTGAGAATTTAGACAAAAGAAAACTCGGAGCATATCGCTGTGTCCGAGTTAGGGTTGACCTCCACCTATTGAGGAGACTTCTTATGTTTTACTTGGGAAAGTCAGAAGACCCAAGATTAAACTAACTAATTAATCCACTTAACCAACACTGAAGCTCTTCGGCTTCTTCATCGGTTAATTCGTTGAACCCGGCAGATATCCATTTGATTTCGCCAACGCCACCAATAGCTGCGTACTGTGGCTCGGCTTCAAGCCGACTGAATATCTCACAAGCAAGGAATTGATAAGTAGCTCCCTTCCTTAATTTTAAGAGTTCGAGCATGATTTTAACTACCGGAATTTTAAGTTCCGGTTTCACCGCGAAATAATTTCCAAGATAATGATCAAGGGCATTCTTGATCACATCTAGTTCTTCATTCATAATCACGGTCTCCTCTAAATAACTCTTAGAGCCATCGGAATTCACGCACCATGCGCGAATTCCTGGCTCCAATCTCTACCCTAATTATAACACACAATATATGAAAAAGTCAAGCTTTTTTGATGAAACTATTAAAAAATGGCTTAAAATAAGGAGATTTTATTTCCCTCTCCTTACGTCTAGGAGAGGGCTGGGTGAGGTCTATTTTTCTGCAACTTATAGAAAGTGACAAGTAGCGGAGAGGCAATGAAGATAGATGAGTAGGTGCCCGCGATGAGGCCGATGATTAAGAGGAGTGAGAAAGCTTGTGTGGCCGAAGAACCGAAAATATAAAGCGCCAAAAGCATAATCAATATGGTCACAGATGTGTTAATCGAGCGCGTAAATGTTTGACTTACAGATTTCCCTACTGTGGCTTCGAACTCTTTGTCTTCGTTTATTCTCAAATTTTCCCGAACTCTATCAAATACCACTATTGTGTCATGCACGGAATAACCTAGAATAGCTAATAATCCAGTAACAAACAGAAGGTCTACTTCATGTCCAAGAAATACAAATATTCCGGTAGGAATAATGACGTCATGGGCAAGAGCGATGATGGTTGCGAGACCATATTTCCAACTCGCCACTGGTTTTGAAACTTTGCGGAAGGCAAATGTGACGAAAAGTACTATCATCAGAACTACCACCATAATAGCTTTTACAGCCTTGCTCTGGAGTTCTGCACCAGCTACCGGTCCAATAGTATTTTGCCTTTCGATGTTTCCCTCCAGAATTTCTTTCAGTTCCTTAATCTGTTCTGGAGACAGCTCTTTGGTGCGCACTATATAATTCTTCTCTCCGGACGGCCTAAGAGAAAATCCTCCAAGGTTCAGTTTTTTGATATTTGATTCAAGAAGATCCTTCTCGGGTCTTTTGGTATAGGAGACTTCAGTAATGGTGCCTCCCTTGAAATCAGTGGAGAGGTTAAAACTATACTTATGTATCGCCCAAAAAGAGGCTGCTATAAGCAACATAGATAAGGCATACCAGATTTTTTTGTATTTAATGACGGTCATATATGGCAAATAAAAATGTTCTAGAGACCGAGATGGCAGTAATCATACTAATCAGTACTCCAATACCCAAGGTGAGAGCAAATCCTTTCACCGCCGATGTACCGAGCCAGAAGAGAATGATGGCAGTAATAATTGAAGAGATGTTCGAGTCTCGGATGGAAAGCCACGCTCTTTTAAACCCTTCATGAAAAGCGTCCATGGTAGTTTTTCCCCTTTTTTTCTCTTCTTTAGCGCGCTCAAAGATTAAAACATTGGCATCTACTGCCATGCCAATGGAAAGAATAAAGCCTGCCACGCCGGCCGCGGTAAGTGTGACCGGTATGAGTTTAAAAATAAAGAGCGAAAGAATAATGTATGAGGTAAGGGCGAGGACGGCAATCAATCCAGGCAGACGGTACCACAAGATAAGAAATAGAGCGAGCGCGACAAACCCCATAAGCCCGGCCTTAAGCCCGGCTACCAAAGCTTGCTCTCCGAGAGAAGCTCCGATAGTTTGAGAAGAGATTAATGTAATCGGCACAGGCAACGCTCCGTAATTAAGGTCCCGCACCGATTGCCTGGCATACTCCGGAGTAAAGTTGCCGGTAATCAAAGCTTTGCCGTCTGTAATTTCATCTTGAATAGTGGCTTCTTGAATGCGAATACCATCGAGAAAAATGGCGAGAGCCTCGCCTTTATGCTCTTTGGTTATTGCGGCAAAGAGTTCTGCGCCTTCTTGATTGAAGTTGAGGCCGATAGCTGGAACTCCGGTAGTTTGATTAAAATTAATTTGAGCTTTGGTTAAATATCTCCCAGTGATGCTGGTCGGATTATACAAATCTACCACTCTTGCTTCAGGATTGGTCTTCAAAATATCCTCGGCCCCCGGTTTACGCAACCAGAATTCCAAAGAAGGGGTTTTTCCTATTAGTTTTTTGGCTTTCTCAATATCATTTATATTCGGCAACTCGACAATGAGCCGTTCGGTCGCGTGGCCGGAAAGTATGCCGGCCTTTTCGGTCTGAACAATAGGTTCGGAGACGCCAAACACATTAATGCGCCTTTCAATTACTTGCCGCAAACTCTCCATCGCGCCGGAAATATCGCTTACTTGAGTTGTGTCGGCTTCATAAATAAGTTCACTGCCACCAATCAAATCAAGGCCGAAGCGGAAAGGAGTTTTTGCTCCGGGTTTCAAAAAGAAATAGGCGATTAAGGTGAAAATGACGATGAGAACCGCCGAAATCCAGATATGTTTGCGCATTGTTCTTGAAATGTAACAAAGAAGTTACCTGCCCGCAATAGAAGCTAGTGTTTTTACAGTTCGCAGAGCAATTTTGAGGTCTAGAAGAAAAGAGCGATTTTTGATGTAATAAAGGTCATAAGAAAGCTTGTTTTTGGTTTTCGAAACATCGACGCCATGATGGGGATGTTCGCCGTAAATCTGCGCCCAACCGGAAAGGCCCGGGCGAACAAGATGGCGCACGTTATAGTAAGGCACTTCTTCGGTATAGTGTTTAACCGCTTCCGGAAGTTCTGGTCGTGGTCCAATAAGAGAAACATCTCCTTTCAAAACATTCCAAAGTTGAGGAAATTCATCAATGCGCGTCTTTCTCAAAAAGGCACCGGCCTTGGTTACGACATTGTCGCTTTTCTTCGTCGGGTCAAGTTCATTTCTAGCCATGGAACGTAATTTGTATATAGAAATGTTTTTATTGTTCTGACCAATGCGTTCTTGTTTGATAAATAATGGACCGCCATCTTCGAGCTTTATCGCTATAACGATGAAAGGTATAAAAGCGGCGAGAATAATCAGAAGCGGGATAGATATTAATATATCCATAATCCGCTTAAGAGTGTCATACATGCCGCGAGGTTCAGAAGAGATATTTTCTAGAAACCAGTTGTATTTAAGAAGAGAGATGGGAACGCGGTCAAAAATGTCTTCATAAATCTTATTCATATCAATGAAGCTGATTTTGGAAAATATCAGATTGTACAAATGCGGCAATACCGGCTCGACATTTTTATTGGCTAAATCGATGGCAATAACAGAAACCCCTTCGGAGTAAACGCGAGAGACTATCTCATCCCAAAAGCCCTGCTCATCGGCGCGATTAAGGTCAACTGCCGATATAAATTTGATGTTATAAATCGGATTATTGTTTACTTCTTCGAAAAGCTCTTTCATTTCTTCTCCAGAGCCAATAAGCAGAGCCGCGTTTTGACGCCTTCTACCCAGAATAAAATAGCCGTACATTCTCCAGGAGAGAATTAGAGCAAAAGACACAATGAGATAAATAAAGAGAATTGTTTTTGGAGTAATGCCGAAAAACGGAATGAGATAAAAGAAAGCTATGACAATGCCGGAGTTTACAATTTGAGTGTTTGCCAATATGTTCGGCAGTTTGGATTTAAGGATTGAGGTGTGCTTCTCATAAAGACCTGCAATATAGAAGACTACTACCCATGCCGCAAAGAGTAGGCTGAAAGGCAGAAGGTGGAGAGAGAAGAGTTTGGCCGAGGGTATCTCCAGGTTACGCAAAAGCAACGCAATCCACAGAGAGACAAGAAAAGCGACCAGATCGCCTAGCAAGAGGATTATTGACTCCTTTTTATATACAGAATCCATGAACGTGCATTATACAACAATATTGAACTAATTAAAAGCCCTCTGGGATTATCGCGAAGTGACATATTTTTAAAAAATTAAATATACGTTATAATACTACGAACGTAATAAAATAGCGTATGGGTAAACTAGAGAGGGAAAATAAGAAAAGGAGTAAGAAGGAAAATTTACAAAAACTTATTCTCAAGACTGTCGCAATTACTGGAATTCTTGCTGTTGGCCTAGTAGCACCAAACGTTATAGGAGCCATGGATAAGCTCGGCATAATACCGAGAATAAGACAGAAAGAGTATACTTCTTCTTCAGCATCCAAACTTGTCAAAAGAGGTTTGCTTAAATTTGAGAATGGTTACTATCAACTGACGCAGAAAGGAGAAAGTATTTTACGACGTTGGGAAATATCTAACTATAATCTTAATAAGCCAAAAAGATGGGACAGAAAATGGAGAATTATTATTTATGATATACCAGAAAAAAGAAGAAAGGGTGTGGTTCGAAGACAAGTACTAAATTTATTTAAAGAAGCAGGATTTTACAAGCTTCAAAATAGCGTTTGGGTGTATCCATACGATTGTGAAGATATTATTGGTCTGCTAAAAACAGACTTAGGGGTTGGAAAAGAAGTTTTATATATTATTGCCAATGAGATAGAAAACGATAAATACTTAAGAGAATATTTCGGCCTTTCAACTTGATATAATACGTTACATTATTACGAACGTATAAAAGTAACGTATGTGTGAATGGGTAAGTAAATAATTATTATAAAAATGAAGAGTCCGCGTTGAGTTGGTGCGTCGCGTAACGCGTAACTCTCCGCGGACTCAATATTTTTGGTCAAGGTATATCACGACCTTTGCACACAAGAACATGTAGGGAACCATGAACAAAAACCAGAACATCAATAACGCCATGAGAAACTGGCGCTCTGAACAAGTACGAAGCCATAGGCTGATGCGACCAAAAAGTCTCATTTCTTTGTCTCCTTTCTTATTTAATTATATATGCTAAAATAATAATTGTCAATGAAAATACTTTACGGTATTACTAAATCTAATTTTGGAGGAGCACAGAGGTATGTTTTTGATTTGGCGCGAGAAGCTAAAAAGCGCGGACACGATGTTGCGGTGCTTTGCGGCGGCAATGGAAAGCTCGTCGAGAAATTAAAGGAAGAAAATATCAGAGTTATCAGTATTCCGGGATTCGGCAGAGATATAGATTTGCTCAATGATGCTCCACGCCTTTTGTTTATCATCAAGACTCTCTGGCGCGAAAGGCCTGACGTGTTCCATATCAATAGCACGAAAATGGGAGGTGCGGGAATTTTCTCCGGGAAGCTTTTGAGTATTAAAAAGATAATTTTCACCGCGCACGGTTGGGCCTTTAATGAACCGAGACCCTGGTGGCAGAAAATTCTTATAAAATTTTTCACTTGGTGGACAATACTATGGTCTCACAAGACGATCTGTGTATCGGAAAAAACTAAAAAAGATATTGAGAAATGGCCGTTTGTAAAAAATAAATTGGAAGTTATTTATAACGGCATCGAGTCTTTCGAATTATTACCAAGAACAGAAGAAGGTTTTGTTGTGGGGACAATTTCAGAATTGCACAAGGTCAAAGGACTGGATGTTTTGCTTAATGCTTGGAGCAAATTTATTAAAAGCCATCAAGCTAAGTTGGTAATCATTGGCGAAGGAGAAGAGAGAGAAAATCTCGAAAATATGGCTAAGAAGCTCGATATTTCAGATTCGGTAAACTTTCGCGGATTTGTCGATAACGCTAAAGCACATCTTTCGAGCTTTGATATATTTGTCTTACCTAGTCGTTCTGAAGCTATGCCTTACACACTCCTTGAAGCTGGCATATCTGGTAAAGCTGTTATAGCTACCTCGGTCGGCGGCGTCCCAGAAGTTATAGAAAATGGTATCAATGGCATCTTGGTACCAAAAGAGGATTCTGAGACACTTTTTTCCAGCCTGGTACTACTTGCGAAAGATCCCGAACTTAGAGAAAGACTTGGTCAGACATTGAGAAAATCCGTAGAGGAAAAATTCTCTTTCAAACAAATGATTGAGAAAACAGAAAAACTCTACCTATAAAACTCTCGGACCTCGAGAATGGCGCGTATTGCTTGAGAGAATCCCCAAAGTAAGCCATTCGACCAATAAATGCGAACCACCATAGCTCATAAATGGGAGAGTAAGACCGGTAACCGGAAGCATACCCATATTCATGCCAACATGCACCAGCAAATGAATGCTTAAAAGAATAGCTGTTCCTAGTCCAAACAGCGCTTCGAAATTGGTAGCCGCTTTCTCCGCATTATTTACAATGCGAAATAGAATCAAAAGAAAAAGGAGAAGGAGAAAAACGGCGCCCACAAACCCCCACTCCTCAGTAAAAGCCGCAAAGATAAAATCAGTTTCGTATTCCGGCAAATACTGCAGTTTCGACTGGCTTCCTTGGCCTATGCCTTTGCCAAAAATCCCTCCGGAACCGACAGCTATCGTCGACTGGTACGCATTGTAGCCGGCGCCGTGGATATCGCTTAAGGGATTGATAAATGAAATAATTCTTCCTTTTTGATAGGGAGCCAGGAGAAAAGACCAAAGGATAAAGAACGACATCGCCCCCACAGCCAATGTCGCCAAGAGATGCGACTTGGAGATGCCTGAGATTAAGACCATGCCGAGCCATACGCCCGCTACAACCAAAGCGCCGCCGAAATTTGGCTGAAGAAATAGAAGCACAAGAATCAAAAAAGCGTAGAATCCCGAAATTAAAATGTGCCGTAAATTTCTAATTTCTACATGCCGACGGGAAAAGTATTTGGCAAGAACGAGTATGATTGATATGCGCGCCAAATCAAATGGCTGGAATACAAGAGGCCCAAGTCTCAGCCAGCGCTCCGCTCCCTTAACGGTGTGACCTATAAGAGCAAGCAGAGCAAGCGCTCCAAAGGTTACAAGAAATATCGCCACCAACACTCTAGTCCGCCGCAAGAACCTCCAATCAATAAGAGTGGAAATAAAAAAAATGCTTATAACGACAATAAGCCAGATACTCTGGCGAGTAAAGAAGTAGTTATCGCCGGAGAACGAATTCATCGTTACCAGTCCGGCCAGCGAAATGAATGCCGCCGGCACAAATAGAAACCAGTCTACATAAAACCTCTTGAAAATTGTCATTTCATCTTATAAAACTCTTGTCAGGAAGAATGCGGGTGATAATTTCAATGTTTATGGCTTTCTCACTGAAAGGTTCCGGCCAGCGAAATATAATCGGAGCGCTCTCTCCCGGCTTGAGATTATCGATAAAAGTTTTTGATGCGGCAAAAATGGTGCCTTTGTCGTTATATAGAAGAGCAATAATATCGATATTAGAAATAATATCTAAGGAGACATTCTCGACATGAGCCTCCATCCTTGGATTTGAATCTTCTTTCGACAAAACTTTATCAGATACCTTTAATTTCGGCACTACTTTATTACTTTTCTTCCATTGGAGACTCGATTCTTGCCACTCAATAGTTGCTCTCAAAGGTATACGGCCATCTGGAGTTGTAAATGGCCCTTCAAAAATCGCGAAGGTTCCTCTCGGCACGAAAGTTTCGCTTTCTATAATCTTTATGGGAGCGATGCTTTGGGCGCCATAGAGTCGTATGAAATATTTAGCCCGGTAAATTTCGGCGTTAGAGTTCGGATTTTCCACCAAAGCGGCGACTTCGTAAACGCCCTCCTTGACCTTGAGTACCTGCGGGTCACCTTTGATAATTAACGGCAGTGACTCGGCAGTACAAAGGAGCTGACATGAACCGCCGCAGTCGATGCCAGTTTCATCTTTGTTCTTTTTATTATCGAAACAAGTCGGCGGCTTATAGAAAATGAGATAGGCTGGTATCGCCACGAGAATAATGAAGCCAATAAAAATAAGAGAAACAATGATTCTCTTTCTCCTACGAGACCATTTATTCATGTGCACATTATAGCAAATAAAAATTGAACGCTTAGTCCTGGCGATTAGCTACTTTCGCGTTTCCACTATCATCGCCTCGACTGGGCTTAACTGCCGTGTTCGGAATGAGCTGAAGCGATAGCTTCAGGTGCGGAGGTCTGACGAGACCGAGCGGGGGTCGCGCAAAAATTCAACAGAATTTTATGCGTGACGAGGTGTGACCTAAATTAAATATTTTGGTTTGGCGGCTAGCTACTTTCGCGTTTCCACTATCATCGCCACTACGAGGCTTAACTGCCGTGTTCGGAATGAGAACGGGTGTATCACTCGCGTCGAGCCACCAAGCCAAAATATTCAATACTAATTTCTACAGAAACTGAAAGAAGAGTCCCAGCGCGCCAAGGGGTTAACTCACGCGCGCTGGGCTCTTCGGAAAACTGATGGTAATGTTTATCCTCCTTTCGCATCTCATGAGTCTATGCGAACCCTTGCGGAGTTTGTACAACTTTTTCAGTTTTCCGAAATCAAAAGAACAACTTAAAGAAGAGCTCCAGTACGGTAACCCTTCTTTCAATTTCCGTATTTATTTTAGAAAGAAAAATATTAAGTTGATTTTCAAGTTTCCTAATAGGAATCGGGCAATTAGTACGCCTCGGCTCAAACGATTACTCGTCTTACACCTGGCGCCTATCAACCTGGTCATCTCCCAGGGCCCTGAATGATTTCTAATCTTGGGGTTGGCTTCATTCTTAGATGCTTTCAGAATTTATCCGTTCCCGACTTAGCTACCCGGCGGTCCACTTGGCAGTAGAGCCGGCACACCAGCGGTCGGTTCAACTTGGTCCTCTCGTACTAGAGTCAACTCCCCTCTGAAATCAAACGCCTGCAGTAGATAGGAGTCCAACCTGTCTCACGACGGTCTGAACCCAGCTCGCGTAACTTTTTAAATGGCGAACAGCCATACCCTTGGAAGCTTCTCCACCTCCGGGATAAGTTGAGCCGACATCGAGGTGCCGAACTGCGCCGTCGCTATGGACGCTTAGGCGCAACCAGCCTGTTATCCCCAGAGTAGCTTTTGTCAGATGAGCTCCGGCCGTCTCTAACACGGACCGTCGGATCACTATGCTCTGCTTTCGCATCTGCTTGGCACTTACGCCTCGCAGTCAAGCCAGCTTGTGCCATTACACTATCGGCACGGTTTCCATTCGCGCCTAGCTGACCTTTAGACTCCTCCGTTACTTTTTAGGAGGATAGCGCCCCACTAAAACTGCCCGCCAGATACTGTTTCTCGCCGTTTTTTCCGTCGAGGTTAGAACTTACAATCTAGAAAAGTGGTATTTCACTGACGACTCCATGCGCCCCGAGAGGTGCACTTCAAAGTCTCCCACCTATGCTACGTATCTTAATCGTAAGCTCAATATCAAGTTGCAGTAAAGCTTCTGGGGTCTTTTCGTCTAACTGCAGGAAACCGGCATCTTCACCGGTACTGTATTTTCACCGAGCAAGTTCCCGAGACAGTTCTCCAGTCATTACACCATTCGTGCGCGTCCAAACTTACTGGACAAGGAATTTCGCTAATTCTGTTAACTTCATGTCACCATGAAGATCGAACTCTATCTTACAGACACTTTCGCATCTGCCTGACGTTTGGTTTCTGAGGATTTTAAGAATCTAGATTTCTTCTTTCTATTCATATTTTCAACAAGTTTTGCGATTTTCTTTCTTCCATTCTCTTTCAGATGAATCCTTCGAGACATCATCGCAACAATTTTAGAGAAAATCTCAAAATCATTTCGCTTATATGTCTTTAGAGAATTTCTCATAAAGAATGGGATGATGACTTTGTTTAAGTCATCTAGAGAACGTACACAATATCTGTACAAAGGTTCTCTGTGATTATCACTCCTTTTGTTGATAAACAAATTTCCGCATCCAAAATAATTTTTAATTATTTCAAGGGTGGGAAGACTTTTGGCTCCTTGGGTAATTACAAATTCTGGAAATATTTGCCATCCGGTCTTTGTAGTTTTATTTTTGATAAAACTAACCGAGAAGCACCCTTCTCCATCTGTAAATCCAAGAATCCATTGTTCGATTCTGAATCTTTCCTGCTGATTTTCTGCACTCATCACTTTATTACTATGGGTATATTATACCTTAGTAGTGTGAGTTCTGCAGTATTGTTATACACAGATTTCTCAGCATATAGTCAGTTGGACAGCTTACGCTGGGCAACTACTTTTCCTTGTTTTTGCACGTGGTCTCTCTGTATTACCATCTGTAATCGTCCCAATCCTTCCCAATCCATTGATACAGATTGGAAACCTTAGGACGATTATAGTTATCGCCGACATTCACCAGGGCTTATACAAACCAGCATATTTATCCGAAGATAATTACACCATCCGTATTTAACCTTCTGGCATTGGTCAGGTGTCACCCCCTATACATCCTCTTGCGAGTTCGCAGGGAG
>JACOVQ010000009.1 GCA_016177225.1 Candidatus Zambryskiibacteriota bacterium | reverse complement strand
TCGCAACGCTCCAGCGCGGGTCACCCCTTCGCCTTCAGTGCAGATGCGAATACTCTCCTACCACGCTCGTGCCTCGCTATCGCTCACCACTCGCTCGCACTAATCCACGAATATCACTAATGCCACGAATAGAATGCAAATGCATTCCATTCGTAGATTCGTGTTATTAGTGTGATTGGTGCGAGATGTGAGTGTCGAACACTAGTGAGACACGAACATCCTCAGTTTCGGTAAGCCGACGTAAAGCCGGCTCCCCGACCCCCTTGCGGGCGTCGGGGCTACGTTTAGTCCCGATTATTTGCGGCGCGGAATCTCTGAGTCAGTGAGCTGTTACGCGATCTTTAAAGGATGGCTGCTTCTAAGCCAACCTCCTGACTGTCAGAGAAATTCCACCACCTTAAGTACACTTAACGTAGATTTAGGGACCTTAAATAGAGATCTAGGCTGTTTCCTTTTTGACCACCGGAGCTTAGCCCCCGGAGTCTAACTGCCGAGCTTTTAATAGAGAATATTCGGAGTTTGATAGGTTTAGCGAGCTTTCGCCCTGTCCAAACCTTCCAGTGCTCTACCACTCTCTGTAATACTCGACGCTAACCCAAAAGCTATTTCGGAGAGAACCAGCTATTACCAGGCTCGATTAGCTTTTCACTTCTTATCACAAGTCATCCCAATGTATTGCACGGCATATGGGTTCGGGCCTCCTCACCGATTTCTCAATGATTCACCCTGCTCATGACAAGCTCGCTCTGGCTTCGGGTCTAATGCATAAAACTATTATTCGCGCTATTCACACTCGGTTTCCCTATGGGTCCAGACTCGCGTCCTTACCCGAGCTTCATGCATTAACTCGTTGGCTCATTCTTCAATAGGCACGCCATCGCGGACGCAAGCGCCCGCTCTGACTCCTTGTAGACATACGGTTTCAGGTCTATTTCACCGCCCTTCCGGGCTGCTTTTCACCTTTCCCTCACGGTACTAGTTCACTATCGATCTAGAAGAATATTTAGCCTTACCAGTTAGTTCTGGCAGATTCCTCCGAGCTATTCGTGTCTCGAAGTACTCAAGAACGGAAACCGAAGAGTCATTTGATTTTCGCTTATGGGACTATTACCCGCTCGGGTGCTTCTTTCCAAAAGCTCAAGCTAACCAAATAATTTTTAACTCCACGCCACGATAAATCGCGGCAGTCTCCGTCTTACAACCCCCAGCATCAATCCCACAGCACCACTAAAGATGCGGTGAGATTGAAACTAGGTTTGGGCTTCTTCCTTTTCGCTCGCCGCTACTAAGGAAATGCATATTTGTTTCTATTCCTCCGGTTACTGAAATGTTTTACTTCACCGGGTGCGTTCTCCATGTAGTCCATGGAGTTTCCGACTCATCGTCGGAAGGGTTTCCCCATTCGGAAATCCACGGATATATCGGTTGCTAGGCACCTCCCCGTGGCGTATCGCCGCCAAACCGCGTCCTTCATCACTTCTTCTAGTCAAGGCATCCACCGTACGCCCTTAATTTAAATTTCCGTTAGGAAATTAATCCCATTAGGAAACTTAAAAACCACTTAATTATTTTTCTTTCTTTCCTGCCCACCTATACACATCAAAGACCCCCGTCTAAATTATGAGTATGGTGGAATTAAATTTTCAAAGGACTCCAGAAATTAAAACCCCGCCGCTCGGAGAGCGGCGGGTAACCCCACAAAGCAACATTAAAGCCGCTTATGCCGTTCTCTTAAGCTAAAGATATTTAACATCTGGATAGGTCCATTATATGCCTCTTGATTTGGAAGTCAACAGATTGGCGAACTGTTTTTGCACTTTCTCCAGTTTTGGATTGATAATTATTTGGCAATACGGCGCTTCTTTATGGTTGATATAGTAGTCGCGATGATAGTTTTCGGCTTCATAAAATTTATTTAATGGTTCGAGTGTTGTCACCGCACCCGGAATCTCTTTGATGTACCTGCCCGCCTCCGCCTCCTGCTCCGGCGTGGTGAAAAAAATTACTGAACGGTATTGGGTGCCGACATCATTGCCTTGCCTATTTAAAGTCGTCGGGTCGTGAGAGGCGAAGAATACTGTGAGCAGATCCCGGTAATTAATCTTTCCCGGATTGTATTCGATATAAATCACTTCCGCGTGTCCTGTCTTGCCAGTAGCTACCTGAAGGTATGTCGGATGAGCCACGTGGCCGCCGGCATAACCGGGCTTCACGGATAAAACTCCTTCAAGCGATTTAAATACTGCTTCAGTGCACCAGAAACATCCTCCGCCAAATATCGCTGTTTGCATATTATCTTAGAAAGAATTTTTTAATAAGTTGAAGCCACCCGACTTTTACCGAGGCTGTCTGAGGCGGAATTTCAGAAATTTCGGCAACTTCCTCGCTTGGCGGTTGAACCGCTAAGGCTGGAGTTAGAAGACTTGCCATTTGCTGCTGTAGAGAAGTAATTTGATTTTTTATACTAGCAATTTGTTTTGTTTTTTCTTCTTCGATTTTTGCCATCATTTTCGGCTGTTCAGTGTCCCCCACTACTGCTATTTGAACATCAAATGGGCTGTTGGGTTTAAGTTCCGTGACCCTAGAGCTGAGAGTGATATTTTGTCCCGCTCTGATGATGGTATCTTTGGGAAAAAGAAAGGTTCTTCCTCCGCTCCACAATGCCCTGCCATATAAATTTACTTCGGATTTTGAATTATTTTTCAATTCTATCTTTTCTTCCGACGCCGAAATAACAACTATCTCCGGCTCTATTATTTTGACATTTACTCTGGAAACGGATTGGCCTTTGGGTAGCCAGGTGTTAAGCACAACCGTGTACTCTCCGGGATATTCGTAGGTGTGGGTAAGAACATCGCCTGTTCCCGTGCTGCCATCGCCAAAGTTCCAGTTAAACATGCTCGACTTGGTGTAATCGAAATCAGTTTCAGCTGCAAACTCCATGGGACTGCCGGCAGTACTGATTCGATCCGAACCTGCGCTGACGTACGCTTCCACTCTTTTATTTATATTTGTTACGGGAGTTGAACTATAATGAACTGAGGATGTATTGCCGACAGAAGCGTTGGTACTGGCATTTGTTTCTGCTGCCGGCGCAACAGCAGTGCCTACGGTTATGAAATTTTTTATGTTATTAAAAGTGGCCGGACCAATGCCAGTAACATTTTGAATATCCTCAATTGCGGCAAACGCACCGTGGCTTGTGCGGTAATCAATAATGGCTTGTCCTTTTACATCTCCTATACCGTTAAGAGTTTTAAGCTCTGTAAGATTCGCTGTATTTATATTTACAAGAGAGTCGGCGAAAACAGCTTTAGCATAAACCATCACTCCAACGCCCAGCGCTATTAAAACCAGAAAGCCAAAAAGAAACTTAAAGAAAGTTTTATCGAAAAATCTCATTTGTTAATTGTACAACAAAAAAACACCTGCTCGAGCAGGTGTTTTTTGTGGGTAGAGTTATTGCGCAGAAAGCTCGTTAATTTTGGCACGCGTTTTAGGACCAACGGTACCGTAGCCAGGAATACCTGGACCAGCAATATTGTACTTCTCTTGGAATTTCTGGACAGCTTGCCTAGTCAGACCGCCAAATGTTTCTGTCTCATTGCCGGGAGAACCTGGCCCACTTGAAGCAACGGTAAGGCCGTGAGTGTTTAAGAATTGTTGAAGAGTTTTAACGCTTGCGCCGCGAGAACCAGATGAAAGATTGCTGGTAATTTTGCCGCTTATAGCAGAAACTTGGGCTGCCGGAGCACCTGTCAATGTTTGTATTTGAGCCTGAAGAGCGGCAATGGCTTGCATGATGGAATTGATTTGAGCTTCTCTTGAAGCTGTTGTAGCCGCTACAGCAACCGGACTGGCAATAACCGTTGTCACACTTCCTCCGCCACTCCCTGATGTGCCGGAGCTGGCAGTAACGGCAGCGGCCGCGCAGAGCGTACTCGATGGAGTAACGGTAACGGTGGTTGAAGCTACTACAGGAGACAGTTCCAGAGTAGATGCCGAACCCGTGCAGATAGAGTCAATGCTGGGTGATTGATTGCCGGCATATATGACATCGTAGCCGAGTTTTTGAAGGCCAGAGGCAGAGACCTTGAAAATAGAGCCGGACTGTAAGGTAGCGACGAAGTTCGTGCTGTTGACTATTATGGATTCAATAACGGAGGTTGAACCGCTGACATCAAGGGTAATGCTGTTGACGGAGATGTCCGCATCGGTAGTCAGAGAGACGTCATTGAAAGCGGCAAAAGCCAATCCCGGCAGAAGCAGAACCGCGATCGAGCCTGAAAGTAATAATTTTTTCATGAGCATACGCTATGAGCTAGTAATAAGCTCTCCATTAGCGGGTGGCCCAGAACCAGAATGAGTTCACTCCGGTGTCATCAGTGCCAGAATCAGCAGTCGTTGTCGCTTCGTTAAAAACGCGGATCTGGATTACATCAGCAGCACTGGATGATGCGGCAGTAATGGCGAAGTGGCCGGCAAGCGAGCTGGTCGCTGTCACGAAGACACGGTCTCCGGAATCAACACCTGTTGCACTGTTGCAAAGCAGAGTGCCGGTTGAAGTAGCTGCTACGGCCACGGAAGCAGCGGTACAATAGCCAGAAACTATGGCATTGATAAGAGTAGAGCTATCTTCATCTCCCACTCGAATGGCGGAAGAACTGGCGGTACCTACAAGCTTAACTACATCGGCAGTAATAGTCACAGTGCCATCTGTGGCATTGGCTATGGTCTCGCCATTGGTAAGAGTTATTACTCCGGCAGAAGTAATACTGGTAGTAGCCGAACCGCCGAAGTAAGCGGTATCGTGCACCGAAAATCTGGTTGAGGACGCTTGGACCATGGAGGTCAAACCGGTCAGTGTTGATGTGCCGTCAACTACCAAGTTACCATCAGTGTCCACATTGGTACTGATGGTCGTGACAGCATCGGCGACAAGCGAGACAACCAAAACGCCAAATACTACAGCAAGGACAACGGAAATTATTTTCGTCATCCTGTCGTTATTAACTAAATTCATATTTACTAAATTATTTCCTGCCTTTTTATTAGATTGGCAGTTTTTTAATTGCTAATTATTTGTGAACACACTAATTATCTCATAATAATCAAACAACTTTAATTCTTAATCGACAAAACTGTGGATAACCAGACAAAACAAAAAACCGCCCGAAGGCGGTCTCTTGTTTCTCTGACTAGGGCAGAGACCTCTAGATCGTGATGTTATCACGATCCTAGCTTACGAATTACGGGAAGGAAACATCAGCAGTTCTCCAGTCAAGCTCGTTGGTCATGAAGGTCGTAGTCTGGACAGTGCCGGTTGTGGCGTTGAACCATTGTAGACCCTTGAACTGTACTGCGTAAATTGCTCTAGTCGCGGCAACATCGGTTGCTAACCTGCCAGGAACCTGATAGGTAACGGCAATCGTAGTTTCTTTGTTCTCAGCTAGAACACGACCGTTTGCACCTGTGGCAGCAGTTGTGTCTGTAGTAGAGATGCTGAACGAAGTCGAAGTGGCTAGATCCGTATCGCTTGCCACACCGTCCTCAAGTAACTCGAAGCTGTTAAAGCCATCATTGGCAACATCCTCACCAAACAATGGAGCGCTAGTGGAAGCAACGGTACCGATAGTCAAGTCGCCACCGACTGCCTTGATTTTGACATTGAATGTCGCGGTCAAGGTAGAGGTGCTTGTAAGATTTGCGGCAGGAGCGCCTTGCGGAACACCAGCCGTGGTAATCGACTTAGACACCAAGGTTACTTCAGGACCGACATTCCTAATGTTAAAGGTCTGTCCATCGGCGGAACCGGTAGCGGTAACAGTATTACCATTAGAGTTTTCCGCGGTAGTGTCGCCAGCATCCGTAGAAACAACGAAGGTCTGATTTGTCAGGGCGGCATCGTCAATGTCCAACCTGATTGACAGTGTCTTGGTTGTGTCCTTCGAAACAACCCAGTCAATGTCAGTGAAAGTCGCGGTCATAGCCGTAGCCGATGTGCCGACACCCGAAGCTGAACCTACGAGAGTGGAACCGTCGTAGAGATAAGCTGTGGTAGCCGTAGCGTTAGCCGTATCATCGTTACTGCGAAGAATATCAAGAACGAAATCGGTAATTGTTACATTATCTTTTGTCGTCTTGAAGTCGAACTTAGCTACTTCTAGCCCATCACACTCATCCTCATCAGTACCGGCAGTACATACTACCGCCTGTGTCTTAGGAGAACTGGAGCTGAGGGAAATTGCTAGAGTAGCTGTATCTGCAATTTCATCTTCAGTAGTGAAACTGCGCGCTGCCGTAGCGGCGGTTGGGCCATACTGGTTGACACCGGCACCGTCTACACCTCGGACACCATCAGCCGGAATAGTAATAGTCCAACTGTCAGTATTGTATGTCGAATCCCAACTAGACCTCGCATCAACGGCTACGGTAAGAATCTTTGTTGTGTCTTTAGGAACAACGAAACTCATACCTGAGAGTGTGATTGAGATTTCATTACTTTCTTCAACTACAGTCGAACTGTTGAGATCTGACGAAGCCAGAATGGTCGAGCCGTCCATAATGTAGATCTTTTGTACGGCTTTGTTGTAGAAAGCGGAGTCTGCAGTGGCGGTGTTTCCTGTTTCATCGAGATCGAGTTTGACTCTCTCAACCTTGATGTCGGAAATCTTGGCCTCAAGCTTGATGCCTAGGACAGCTTTCTTTACATCACCTTCATATAACTTCGTTCCGTTAGCCGGAGACGGGTTAAGAGTAACGGTGATAGTGCCTTCAACACCGGGAGTGGTAATACCCGTTGTGCCTGTAACACCAGTCGTACCAGTGGTACCAGTGGTACCAGTGGTACCAGTTACACCAGTGGAAGCATTAAACTTCGCTCTCGATAGAGGGCCGAAGTAACCAACCGCCGGTGCAACACCGTTAGCTGCTTGCCATTTAGCTACCGCAGCTCTCGTAAGGGAGCCGAAATAACCCATGGATACGCCAGCCGGCATGACGAGGTGGCCCTGAGTAACAAGTGCACTCTGAAGAGTAGTCACTTCTGCGCCGGTTGAGCCAACTGTCAAGTTGGAATTGATGGCAGTGCTTGTGGTAACAGTCGTACCCTGAAGAGCAGCGAGCTGTGCCATAAGCGCATTGATCTGGGCCTGAAGTTCAGCAACAGTCACAGCGCCAGCCATAGGTACAAAAGCACCAAGGGCAACGGTCGCGCCTACTGCGAGTCCAGCGATCTTTGCAATTCTAGATTTAATCATTTTTAATTTTATTTCTTGTAATGCGCGATGTTCGCCAAGTAATTTCTAAATTTTGTTTGGTTGCACCGCGTGTACTAATACGCACGCTATCAATTATAGCTAATTGCGTCCCAGAGCGTCAAAATACGCTGTGGATAAGGCTAATAGTACACACTTTTAATACTTTAGGCAAACGAATACCGACTCCACCTTTTTTCGCCAGTTTTTCTCAATATACCATTATTGACCAATTCTCTGAGCTCACGCTGGATAGTTTTAGCGCTAAAGTCCTTTATAACAGCAGAAATGTCCTTTATCATTACTTCTCTTTTATCTCTAATGACAGATAAAATGGTTTCTTGCCGGCTATTATTTTTAATTTCCCTTATGTGTTGAAAATCTCTATTTCCTATGGATTTTTTAGATTCTTCGATAGCAGGAAGAGATATTTTCTTTTCTTCGGTCTCTAGCATCAATAGCTCTTTTATCAGAATACCGTGATTTACATCAGAGACAAGCTTGGTATTTTTAGCCACAGTAAACAAAGAAATAATTTCCTTTATAACTTCCGACTTGTCTTTTATAGTATAAGAGACAAGGTTAGTAGAGAGAGTTCGTAGACGCCATTTTAATGGCTCATTATCATTAATAAAATTGGTTATAAAGTATATAGCGGTAGTAATTCTCTCGGCCATTTTTGTCCTATTAAAGTCCATTAGAAGTCTTTTTTGTTTAAGGTCAGTCCATTATAAATCTAACGGACAAGCTTTGGCAAATATATAGCCGTGCTATCATCTATTTATATATGGCCAGACCAAAGAAAAATTTTGACACAAAACCGGAGAAAGAGTCGTTGTTAAAGTTTGTATCTTCCGGTACGTGGAGTGCCATTTTAAGTATATTTTCGGTAGTATTGGCAATCTTTCTTTTGATGTCCACTTTCAAACTGGGAGGAAGAGTCGGAGAATTTTCATATAATTACCTCTCGTATTTCTTTGGCATCGGATATTACATACTGCCAGTAGTCTCCTTATTGCTAGCGGCCTCTCTTCTTAAAGAAGACGGCAGAGAATTAACCAGGCCTAATATCTTGGGCGCAGTTATACTTTTTCTTTCCTCTCTCGGTTTAACGAATCTGGTATCCGGCCGAGGAGGCTTGGCGGGTAACCTAATCTCCAAACCTCTCGTTTCTTTGTTTGATGCCTATTTAACCATGATACTTTTAATAGCGCTTTCCGTCGTTTCAATTTTAATTATTTTCAATGCTTCTATAAGACTGGACAAGCTTTTTAGGAAAAGGGAGAAAGCCACTGGCGAATTTGCTCCCGTAGAAAATGCCGCTATCGATAAAGCGGTAGAAAAAATGGACACACAACCTACAACCTACGACCAACAATCGCCAAAAAAGAAAGAAAGTGATGGAGAGGGATTTATGCCGGTAATTACCCGTAAAAGCGGCAGAGCCTGGACTCCTCCGCCGGTAGACTTGCTTGAAGGAGACCGCGGCAAACCCGGCGTCGGAGACATCAAGGCCAACGCCAATTTAATCAAACGTACACTGTTAAACTTCGGCATAGTGGTTGAGATGGATGAAATCTCTATCGGACCATCGGTAACGCGCTATGCTCTCAAGCCGGCCGAAGGAGTGAAACTTTCAAAAATTTTAGGACTTCAAAACAACTTGGAGCTGGCGCTCGCGGCTCACCCGGTGCGCATCGAAGCGCCGATACCGGGCAAGTCTCTCGTGGGTATCGAAGTGCCCAATACTCTCAAATCAACCATCGGGCTTGGTTCGCTTGTCGCCGATGAAGAGTATGCTCGCAGTTCTTTGCCTTTGCTTATTTCTCTCGGCCGCGATATTGCAGGCCGTTCTCACTTTGCCAATCTTTCCAGAATGCCTCACCTCTTAATCGCCGGCGCCACCGGTTCCGGTAAATCGGTTACTATTCACGCCATCATCACTTCCCTTTTATTTAGAAATCCTCCGGAAAATCTGAAATTTATAATGATAGACCCCAAGCGCGTGGAGCTTACCTTATATAATAGCATCCCTCACCTCTTAACTCCGGTTATTACCGAGCCCAAAAAGACTATCCTTGCTCTCAAATGGACCTCTAAAGAAATGGAGCGCCGCTACAATATCCTTGAAGCCGCAGGTGCGAGAGATGTTAATTCCTACCACGAGAATATGGCTAAGAATGCCGAAACTATGCCTTATATAGTAGTGATTATCGACGAATTGGCGGACCTGATGCAGTCATATCCGAGAGAACTTGAGGCCGCCGTGGTTAGGCTTGCGCAAATGAGCCGCGCCGTAGGCATTCATCTTATCCTTTCCACTCAAAGACCTTCGGTCAACGTCATTACCGGCCTTATCAAGGCCAATATTCCGGCCCGCATCGCCTTGCAAGTCTCGTCTCAAATTGATTCAAGAACCATCTTAGATTCCGCCGGCGCCGAAAAACTTCTGGGCGCCGGCGATATGCTTTTCCTCTCGGGCGAGATGAGTAAGCCCAAACGCATTCAATCAGCTTACATCTCAGAGAAAGAAGTTAAGAGCGTGGTCAAATATCTTGCCGACTCATATGCTGACGAGCTCCAGGATGAAATTAATTTTTCAAATGACAATACTGCCAACTCCATATTCTCTTCAAACTTGAGAGAAGAAACGTTTGATGGGGATGATGATGAGTTATATGAAGATGCAAGAGCTATTGTTACGGAAGCCGGCAAAGCTTCGACATCATATCTGCAGAGAAAGCTTAGAATTGGCTACGCCAGAGCCGCGCGGCTGATGGATATGTTGGAAGAGAGAGGGATTATCGGCCCGGGTTCTGGAGCCAGACCGCGCGAAGTCATCGGCATCAACGCTACTGGAACAGACGCTGTGGAGAATGCCGCGGAAGAAAATGTTACAATGTGATTCATGGAGATAAATTCCAGGCGATTGGCACTGATTCTCGCGATTTTATTTATCGGCTCCTACTCTTTATACCAGGGACGTTTTCTTATTTTCGGACCGCAAGTATGGGTAGATAATTTGAAAGATGGAGAAACAGTTAGCAGTCCGGTAGTAACCTTGACAGGCCGGGCCAAAAATGTGGCTTGGCTTACGCTCAACGACCGGCAGATTTTCATGGACGAAGAAGGCCGATGGTCGGAGAAGCTGGTTGTCTCGGAAGGCTTGAGTATAATAACGGTCAAAGCTCGTGACCGTTTCGGCCACGAAGTTAATAAAAATTTACAAGTAGTACTGAATTGATGTCCAAAACAAAAGAGATTGATAGGAAAAATATCGATAATACTTTAGACGCTATTCGGACCAAGTTTGGCGAAGACGCCATTATGAAACTCGGCGACAAACCGAAAGTGGGTATCGATGCGGTTTCTACCGGGTCCATAGGACTCGATGCCGCGCTTGGAGTGGGCGGACTGCCGCGCGGCAGAATAATCGAGATTTTCGGACCGGAATCTTCCGGCAAAACCACCCTGTCGCTTCATGTTATCGCCGAGGCGCAAAAGCTCGGCGGCATATGCGCCTTTATAGATGCCGAACATGCCATGGACCCCGATTATGCCAAGCGTCTCGGGGTTAAAATAGACGAGCTATTGCTTTCCCAGCCGGACACCGGCGAACAGGCGCTTGAAATCGTCGACTCGCTGGTACGCTCTGGCAAAATCGATGTCATCGTTATAGACTCCGTGGCGGCTCTTACTCCCAAGGCAGAAATCGAAAGCGATATGGAAACTCAGCATGTCGGCCGACAAGCCCGATTGATGTCGCAAGCGCTCCGCAAACTTACCGCCATTGTCGCTAAGTCTAAAACTATTGTCATTTTCATAAACCAAATTCGCATGCAAATCGGAGTGATGTTCGGTAATCCGGAAACTACCCCCGGAGGCAAAGCTCTCAAATTTTATACATCGGTGCGCCTCGATATCAGAAGAATCGCGCAAATCAAAAAGGGCGAGGAAGTAATGGGTGGCAGAACGAGAGTCAAAGTGGTTAAAAATAAAGTAGCCGCGCCGTTTAGGCAAACTGAATTCGACTTAATGTATAACGAGGGTATTTCGAGAGAAGGAGAACTGATTGCGCTTGGGGAAAAATATGGCATTATAAAAAAATCCGGCAATTCTTATGAGTACAATGATGTAAAGCTCGGCCGTGGCTACGACTCCACAAGGCAATTTTTAAGAGAAGACAAAAAAATTTCTGGAGAAATTCTTAAGGAAATTAGATTAAAACTTAAAGAAACTTAGATCCATTCCTATAGTCCATCCTTCTTTTGAAAAGTTTTTCTCTAAATCCTCCTTCCGCTATAAACTTCTTTTCGAGAGATACTCTGAGCTTCTTCTGAAGATAAATCGCTTGGTTAACTAGAGTAACCATTAGGTTCAGAGTTTGATTCTCATCCTTAGGGAGATCGGGGAAGTTGGGGGCGTTGGAGAGAGTTGAGTTTGATTTCAAAATTTCCCATACTTCCCTTAACTCCCTGACCTCCCCTATAACCCTTGCTTTCTCCCACAAAAGTATTTTATTTTGCCTCGCATAAGAAAGATAGTCCCGAAGAAGTTCTTCCAGAGATGCAGAATTCACTCCTAATAACTTAATGTATCCCTCAAGACTCGCCTGTTGATTCCCTTCTAAAAGATTCTGCATGCCAGAACGCGCCGCTTGCACCATTTGATCTTGGGTTCTTTTGGAAGAGAGTTTATAGAAATATCTTTTACAGAACTCTACAGTATAGTCATAAATCGGCACAGTAATTTTATAAGCCAATAGGTATTCGTATCCAGCTTTACCCATGCAGTCATTATAAAGTAAAACCGATCAAGCTGGTTTTGCCTAACTGGCTTAAATAGGCTATATTTTATACCCTATGTTGGAATACAGTGAGGTAACAGTGCACAAATATATTATTTATGAAGGCGAACCGTGGGAAGTGATCGGCTCGCATGTTTTTCGCAAACAACAGAGGAAGCCGGTGAATGCCACAAAACTTCGTAATTTGGTGACCGGTCGCATTACCGAAGTTTCTTTCCATGTTTCCGACAAAGTCGAGGAAGCAGATATCGATAAAAAGGAGGTTAAGTATCTTTACACGAATAAAGGTGAATATTGGTTTTGTGAATCTAATGACCCGTCAAAAAGATTCCAGTTGCCGGAAGAAATGATTGGAAGCACAGGCAAGTTTCTGAAGCTAAACACCATTCTTGACGCAATGTTATTCAATGAAAAGATAATTGGCCTCAAACTTCCTATAAAAGTTGAGCTCAAAGTGATAGAAGCGCATGACACTACCAAAGGCAATACGGCCCAGGGCGCAACCAAATCTGTAGAACTCGAAACAGGCGCCGAAATTCAAGTGCCGATGTTTATCAAAGAAGGAGACGTGGTTAGAGTAAATACAGAGACAGGTCAATATGCTGACCGTGTTTAATTCGAGACAATTATCTCGAAACGTAAGGAAGTAGCCCGAGAAATCTTGCTCTTTTTATAGCCATAGCCACTTGCCTGTTTGTTTTGGATGGCAGACCGGAACGCTTCCTGGACTGAATTCTCGAATGAGGCGTTATAAACTTCTTCAAAGTTTCGACATCTTTATAGTCTATGTATTCAATCTTATTTTCCTTAAAGTAATTTTGTTTACGCATATTAGAATGGAATGTCCTCAACGTTAACGCTCTCTTCTGGGTAGTCGATGGTGTCTGAAGATAATGGCTCATCATTGTTCTTCGACGTTTGTGCCATCGGGCTCGCGACTCCAGCCCCGCTGGAGTCGCGTCTCGGACCAAACTGGACTCTATCAGCCACCACCTCCGTGCGATATTTCTTGGTGCCGTCACTACCGTCCCAGCTTCTGGTTTGCATCCTGCCTTCAACCATCACGCTCGAGCCTTTGCGTAGATATTGGCTAACCGTCTCAGCTTGTCTGCCAAAGACTACAATATTATGAAAATCGGTAGATTCCTGCTTTGCCCCGTTTTTATCCTTCCAAACCCGGTTAGTGGCGACACCGAGAGTAGCAATTTGCACTCCGGAAGGAAGCGAGCGAAGTTCCGGGTCTCTAGTCAAATTTCCTACAAGAATGGCTTTATTTAAATACATAGCATTATTCTACCACTACAATTTCTTCCATCGTCTCGCCGGAGCTTATAGCGGAGGCGGATTCTTTCTCCTTCTCTGCGGCAATTTTAGCAGCTATAGCCGCTTTTGCCAAAGCAAAAGTAAATTCTGTTTTCCTTGGAGCCTTGACAACAAGAAAGCGGAGTATTTCAGAAATCTTTTTTAGACCGGCCTCGAACTCGCCAATTTTTGCCGGTTCTGATTCAAATTTAATCCAGCCGATATAAGCCTCATCAACAATATATTTCTTCGAACCGACGGTTTTGGAAATCGAATAAGCGAGAGGATGTTTGAACGGAATCTCTCCACCAAGCTCATTGGTTATCAGAGATTTTATTTTCTCCACCGTGCCTAAAATAGCGTCTTCGGCGACGCTTGGCAAAATTAGATAACAAAGCTCGTAGATTTGCATATGAACTCTGATAACATCAGAGTTCATACACTATCATACGCAAGGCATTCTTCACAAGAGCGGCTCTGACAAACTCGAAATCCTCCCCTCTTATCTCCGCAATGCGCTTTACCACTGCATTGACATAAGCCGGTTCGTTCCTTTTTCCTCGATATGGCACCGGGGCGACATACGGAGCATCGGTTTCAGAAAGAATTTTATCCAAAGGAGCTTGCTTGATTACCTCGTCATAATCGTGAGTAAAAGTGATAACTCCAGTGAAAGAAATTGTAAATCCGATAGCGAAAAGTCTTTGAGCCACTTTCCAATCTCCGGCAAAGAAATGTACATTGCCGCGAAGACCTTTGAAACTTTCTAAAATTTCCAATAATTCTTTATATGCATTACGAGCGTGAATCATCAAAGGCTTGCTATGCTTAAGAGCGAAATCTATCTGAGTTAAAAATAATTCTTTTTGTCTTCCGTAATCCTCATCTTTTTTGGCATGATAAAAATCAAACCCGCATTCTCCTATCGCCACCACTTTTGGATGAGTTGCAAGTTTACTAAAAGTTGGCTCGTCGAAGACACGGGTAGTGTCTTCGACGGGGTGAATACCTATTGTGGCGTAAATTTCCGGATATTTGCTGGCGAGTTCAACAGCTTTTTCCGAAGATTCTAAGTCTGTACCGACAATGATTGTGTGTGTGCCGCTCTCTTGCATACGCGCAATCATTTCTTCCCTATCCGTATCATATTGAGACGCATTCAGATGCGAATGGATATCAAAATATTTAGGCATTGATGCGCGGGAAAAGAGGATATTCCGGTTTCTTATTAGTCTTAATCAGCGACTCAATCTCTAGTGAAGTTCCCGTCATTATTGGGTTTAGCATTCGAGCAATTGAATAGAGCTTAAGCACTAATTCTCTAATCACTTCTTTATTCTTAGATTCCCATGGTTTTTCCTCTTGAATCAAGACGTCTAATTCTCCAATTTTTTGCCAGATATAATTAGTAGCTTTGTTAATTTGATACTTATCTAGAAACGCGAAGAATTCGGGTGGTATAGCCTCTTTCGGAAGCTCGGGTGTCTCTTCCAAATTGGTTTCAGCAAGTTGCATAATACGCGAAACTAAGTTCCCCAAGCCATTCGCCAAGTTGGCATTATATAATTCTTTTAGTTTATTCCAACTTACATCAGTATCTTCAAATTGATTAAATTCTCTAGAGAGAAAATAACGCAAACCATCTAATTTGAATTTTCCTATAACATCTTGAGGTGTTATAAAATTGCCCAAACTCTTACTCATTTTTTCGCCGCCAAAATTAAGAAAACCGTGAATCACAATCTGTTTTGACGAAGTTAATCCGGCTGATATTAACATCGCTTGCCACATGGCGGCTTGCTGACGCACTTGGTCTTTCCCGGCGAACTGGACCACCGGCCACCACTTTTCGAATTGAGCTATATTTTCCGGCCAACCGAGAGTTGATATGTAGTTAACTAAAGCATCAAACCAGACATATATTACGTGTTCGCTATCTCCCGGTACAGAAATACCCCAAGGCATTTTTTCCTTAAGGCGCGATATCGAGAAATCCTCCAGACCTTTCTTTATCAAAACCTTAATTTCATTCAGTCTGTAATCGGGTATGACAAACTCTGGATTATTGTTATATAGATCCAGAAGTTTTTGCCCATACTTAGAAAATCTGAAAAAGTAATTCTCTTCTTCCCTGATTTCAAGTTCTAAATTCGGGTGTAGAATACAGCGGTTGTTTTCAATTTCAGAATCAGTCTTTTCAAGTTCGCAACCCACGCAATATCTTGTCTTATATTTCTTTTTGTATATGTCGCCCGCCTTTTCACACAATTCCCAAAATTTTTGAGCGGCTTTCTGATGGCTGTTTTCTGTGGTGCGGATAAAATGCAAATCATTAGTCAGACCAAGGTCTAACTTTAGAATCTCGAATTTATCAGATAACTCATCAACATATTCTTGTGGTTCTTTGCCTGAATTAAGAGCTGCTTTATAAATCTTTTGTCCATGTTCATCCGTACCAGTATTCAAAAATACTTCAAACCCTTGGAGTCTTTTTGCGCGAGCAATGATATCAGCATGAACTAATTCCATAGCAAACCCGATATGCGGTTCTGCGTTTACATATGGGAGAGTAGTGGTTATATAAAAACTTTTTTTATTGGACATTCTTCTTGCGCTCTTCGAAATCTGAAAACATTTCCATCACGGCCGCGGCTACCGGCACGGCAATAACTACTCCAAGAAAGCCGGCGAGTTCCCAGCCAGCCACGACGGAAATAATAGATACGGTTGGCGGCACTCCCACGATTTTTTTATGCACTAGGGGATATATAAAGTTACTCTCAATCTGCTGGACAACGAGGTATATTGCCCCGACAGTAAGAGCCATGACAGTCCCGCCAGAAATAAAGCCTACAAATATAGCTGGAATAGCGGCAATGATGGGGCCAAAAATGGGTATGAGGTCAAAAACGCCGACCGAAACGGCAAGCAACAGGGCGTGAGGCACGCGGACGATAAGCAGTCCGATATAAGCAAGAATCATGACCGCAACGGAGGCGATAATTTGTCCCTGCATCCAGCGGCCGATTTTGGCTTGCGAGCGCCTCCAGAGATTGATGACGTAAGACTCGTGCTTAAGAGGAGTGATAATTTTAAGGAATTTAGAGATACCATCTTCTTGCACTACCAGATAAAATGAGAGTATCAATATAAGGAAGAAGTTTGATACCCCGCCGAAAATAGACGAGAGGCTTGAGAAAACTCCTTGGGAAAGAAACTGCGAGAACTCGTTGAGATAAGAGCTCATCTCTCTGATGATAATCGGCGTATCAAGACCGGCAAAAATGTTTTGAGTTTTAAACATATCCGACAAGAAACCGCCTTTTACAACCGAGTTGGAATAGATTGTAAGGGTCTTGATGAAATTACCGACATCGCCGACAAGAGGCAATAATAGAAAGTAGAATAATCCGGACACTATAAGAATAGAGAGTAAATAAACGAGAATGACCACCGGCAAGCGCGGAATTCTTTCTCGCTTGGCCCAAGCCGCCACCGGCTCTATCGCCGAAGCAATCACTATGGCCGTCACCACCACGAGGATTAAGCCGCTTACAATAGAGAGCGCGTAAAACACCGCCACTACCAAAGCCGCTTTGACCCAGCTTCCCAGAGTGATGGAAATTTTCTTGGTTTCTTCCATGGGGTTAGTTAAATGATAACATTTTCTTTATCGAAGACGAGTTGGAGATATTACCCACTATAGCCAGGTTGAGGTTCGCGTTTCTAAAAATGCCCTTAGCTATCTTCATCACATCTTGTGAAGTAACTTTCCTGACTTCTTTTTCTATTTCTTGCGGCGACTTCAGCATGGTCGTGTGTATTTCTTGTTCTATATAGAATGTTGCCATACTATCAGTAGTTTCGAGGTCCATAAAAAGATGCCCGACATAGTGTTCCTTGGCTTTGTTTAACTCGCTTTCCGAAACGGCAAAACGGCACAGTTTATCACATTCATCGAGAACGGCCTTGACCACTTCTGTTGTTCTGGAAGGGTCGACGCCAACAGTGATGGCAAGAAGTCCATGGTCAGTATATACGTCAGTAAAAGCCTTGACATAATAACAGGCTCCCATTTCGTCGCGCAATCTGTGAAAAAGCCTGGAAGACATGCCTTGCCCTAAAATCTCGGCAATCATATTTAGCGCCGGCAATCTTCGGTCTTTAGCGCCAAAAGCGTGGAGGGCAATGACCATATGGGTTTGGTCTGTCTTTTTTTGCTCAACAAGAAGTGCGGGTTTATTTTGTTTATGTTTAACCGGTAATTTGTTCAGCCTCTTGGCACTTTTAACTTTACTAAAATATTTATTAGTTTCTTTGAGCACTTCTTTTTCATCGAAATCTCCTGCAACCGTAATAATAGTCTTAGATGCTACGTAATGCTTCTCACGATAGTCAACAAAATTTTTGCGACTAAATCCCTTTATATTTCCTTTTGGGCCAATAATGGCTCTGCCGGCAGGCGTATCGCCATAAAGCAGTTTGTACAGGACATCCCAAACCTTTCTCTGAGGCAAATCTTCGTACATATTTAGTTCTTGCAAAATAACGCCCCTTTCTATTTCAAGGTCTTTTGCTGGCAGAGTCGGATTAAGATAGAGGTCGGAGACAATTTCAAAAAGTTTCAAGAAATGTTTTTTGGCGGCTTTAGCGTAGTAACTGGTCCATTCATTATAAGTAAGAGCGTTATTTTCCGCTCCAAGATTATCTAATTCTTGAGCAATGTCTGAAGCCTTGGGCCTCTTGACAGTACCCTTAAAGCACATGTGTTCCAGAAAATGCGATAAGCCGTTTTCCGCCTTAGTTTCGTAATTTGAGCCAGTTTCAACCGAGACCATGACCATTACCGACGGATTGCCTTTGGTCGACACAGTAATTATTCGTAACCCGTTGGGAAGTGTGGTTTTTTTATATTTCATGAGAGACTTAGATTATCCTATTGAAGCTTTTCTTTCAAATTTTCGATTTTTACCCTCTCCTGTTCTCCCGTATCTCTGTCTCGTACCGTTACGGTATTGTCTTTAAGAGTATCGAAGTCGATAGTGATGCAGTACGGCGTACCGATTTCGTCTTGTCTTCTGTAGCGCTTGCCAATATTGCCATTGTCGTCGAACTCTATATTTGAGATTTGAGATTTGAGATTTGTATATACTTCTCGCGCTTTCGAGACTAATGCCGGCTTATTTTTCAAAAGCGGGAAAACCGCCGCTCGCACCGGAGCAATTTGTTTAGGCAATTTTAGATAAGTTCTTGCTTCTCCCCCCAATTCATCTTCCATATACGCGCTGGACAGGACGGCAAGAATAGTTCTGTCTATTCCCAAGGATGGTTCTATGACATGAGGAGTAATTTTTTCTCCACTCTCTTCATCCAAATAATCAAGCTTGTGGTTTTTCAAATCGAAGTCGGTGCGATAAGCGAGACCCCATAATTCTTGACGCCCAAACGGATAATCGAACTGGAAATCGATAGTGCGTTTGGAATAATGCGCTCTATCGTCTTCTGGCACTTCAAACTCATGAACTTTAACGCTTATTTCAATCGCAAAATTATTTACAATATTCCTCCATATTTCAAAATACTTCTCCCATTCTTTCTCTCTTGTGAAATATTCCACTTCCATCTGTTCAAATTCTCGTGAACGGAAAATAAAATCGCGCGGAGAAATTTCATTTCTAAACGCTTTGCCTATCTGCGCCACGCCAAACGGAAGTTTGGGATGGTGAGTATCAACCAAGTTTTTAAAATCCGTAAAGATGCCTTGCGCGGTTTCAGGACGCAGGTGGGAAATCGCCGTTTCCCCGCCCGTACCGATTTCAACTTCAAAAATCTCGTTACCGAAAGTTGAGACGTGTCCCGAAGTCTCTAATACTTTGGGAGAGCTTATGATAGAAGTGTCAGTCATAAACATATCCTCTCGGTCGAATACAAATCTTTGCTTCCAGAGACACTTGATATTTTCTTTTAGAATAGTGCCGTAATGTCCGTAATTCCAAAAACCGGCAATGCCTCCGTAAATCTCCGAACTCGGATAAACAAACCCGCGGCGCTTGCATAGCGATACGATTTTTTCCATCATTTTACCACTATATCATCTCCTTGGATAAATGCGGGGTCGGCCGTCAGGCGGGTGGTTAGAGAGGAAGAAGTCGTCTTTAGGTCAGCGCCGCTATCCGTCTCCCGGCCCAGAAAATTTATTCCGGAGACCAAAATAGGCGCCGTACCAATCTGCGAAGTGGATGGAGTCAGACCGACCTGAAAAGCTATTTCTCTCGAAGCGGCTGAGAAGCCCGAGCTTGAAGCGAGCGTACCCAAATCCCAAGTTACGGTATTCGAAGATGAGTTATATGAAATGTCTTCCTCCGGAGCGCTCGCCGCCCCAATCCATTTGACCCCCGGCCCAAGTTTGGCCGTCACTACAGCCGGCGCGATATTACCCAAAGTATTTTTCAGATTGAAAATAATGCTGTAAGTGGTCTCCCTTTCCGCTTTAGGCGGGATAGAACCGCGATTGGTAAACGGCCCGCTGGAACGCACGGCTTTGGCGCTAAGATTTACCTGTGACGCTATTTTTACCGAGCGCGATTCTTTAACCGAGACAGTCTGGGCGCTTGGCGCATCGACCGGTATTCCACTTAACACAAAATCCAGCTTAATATCGCCGGCATTTGAGTCCGGAGCTCCTTCCGGCAGCGAAGCAAAGGTAAAGTTTACTTGCCCGCTATCACCGGGAGCAAGTTCTTGAGCTCCTGACGCGCTGGTAATCTGCCAGACAATTTTAGAATTAAGCGAATCGTAAAAACCGCCTTGAAAAGCCGAAATAGAAGATTTGTTCAGGTTGGAACCGGAAAGACGAACCTCTAATCTGGGATCGAGAAGTTTGTCCGGCAAATTGTTTTGAAATTTAGCCACCGCAGAAATATTTCTTGCCGCCGGCACGACATAACTTGCGGCCGATTCTCCGTTAAGCAAAATGTCGAGTCCTATGGCTGGCCGCTTGATGCTTACAGTGTTGAGTATCGAGGTCAATACGATTCTTAAATTGCGCGCCCCCTTCCCGTCGGAGACTCCGGCATAAAAACGCGAGGTTCTTTCTTCCTCATTTTGACCGGCGAGCTTTCCTCTGATGATAATAGTTTTGGTATCGCCCGGAGACATATCTCCCAAAAGCCACACATTTTCTTGCGCGGCGGTCGGCGCAGAGCTTATCGCCGCATAACCATATGGATATTCGGCTTTTAACACCACGTCTCTTAAAATATCCGGCGAGTTTAAAGTAACGGAAATTTTGGTCTGAAATTCTTCGCCGGAAGTGACTCTCTCCGGACTTTCTACGGATATAGTGAGAGGAGCATCGCCAATGACCACTTCAAAGATTTTGTCTTTATAAAAGGTGGCGTTAGAGCCCTTGACCCGGTACTCGACCGAGAATTTAAATTCTTTTTTGTCGCCGATAGCGCCAAGAATAATAGCCCGGACATTTTTCGTTTTCTCTCCGCCGGCTCGGATGGCTCCCAATTCTTGTTTTTCGAAAGTAAGCGCTTGTGATGAATTTTGCGGATTTCTCGCTCCCTGAGGATACTGGGCGGAAAGATTGGAAACTTCCAAGTCGGCGTTATTTTTATTGACAATGCTCACTCCCAATTCAAGCGTTTCTCCAGCCGAGGCCATTGTCGGCCCCATTACATTTACTTCGACGTTTTTGGAGGAAACGAAGTTTGCCCCGCCGAGAAAAACAAAGCCCGCCACGATAATGGTGGCGATGAAAAACAAAACGGCGAAGACAAAAACTTTTCTCACAAAAGAAGCGGGGCTCGGTGCCTCGCGCTCGCTCTTGAGCATTTCATCGAGCTCCGGGCTTTGCCACTTCTCTTGGACGCTCGGCACATCGAGTTCTTTCACTTGATGCCTTTCGTCTTTAGTTTCTTCAAATCTAGTCCGCGAATTAAGCGTCTCATTGAGCTTCTCGATTTCACTCTTCCCTTTATCATTCATATTTACTTATTGTAACACTATGCTAAATGACTGGATTGCAATCCGTCATTTATGGCTCTAATTAAAGCTTTTTTGTCGAGATTTAAATCTTCCTCCTTAAGATAGCCAAGATGAAATAGAATTCTTGAGACAAGAGTAGTCTCATCTGATTCTAAATATTCTTCAATAGCGTCAAAAAGTTCCGGATGAGAGACTTCGCCTTGTATCAATTTTTCTAAAAGTGAGAGAGGTCTTGCAACACTAGGTGTTGCTGGAATATTTCTAATATATTCCGCCGAAGTGGCGCGCCAATGTTCTTTCCCGCGCACCAGAGAAATGTAGGCGAGCGAAAACGGTTCAATGTGCCCGCGCAATTTGGAAGATTCCTTGCGCGTACCAAGCGCGCTCACTCGCATTAGGCCAAAATCGCGAGTGAGAATGTTGTAAACTCTATCCGCCTCTCTTACCGGCCGCTCGGATAAAACAATTCCCTTAGTTGTGTATATTTGGTAGCTCAACGTTAGTTATTCTTTCAATTTCTGCTTTGTGCTTGAGGAGAAATTCGTCATTTGTTTCGTATTTAACTTTCTCTCCGGGCTTAAATCCTTTTTCTTTGCGCCAATCTTGAATATTACGAATGGCGTCACGCAACTTCCCCTCTTCAATAAGCTCTGGAGTTAGGTTTGTATCCAACAAAAGCTCTCCTTTAAGCTTTTTATTTACAATTACTTCCTTAACATTTATTTCGTCTCTAATAATTTCTAAATATTCTTTTTGTAATTTGTCATTTGTAATTTGTAATTTTGAAAGTGGTTGCCTCACTTTGATATTCGCTTTCGCCCGTGCTTCGAGAGCAAGAGAAACAATCCGGCGAGTTTCCGCCATGTTTTCTATAACTATGTCTTTCCCAAGGTTAAACCTTAAGAATTTGACAAGGTTTAATCTTGTCCGAACTTTTGGCCATTCGCATAGATGCACGCTTTCCAGATCACCAGATTTTCTTAACTTCTGGTAAATATCTTCAGCGATAAATGGCATGAACGGTGCAATAATTTTGGAGAACACAATAAGAACTTCCCTCAATTTTGGCAAAGCCTCTGGCCTAGTGCGAGAACGGCGTAAGTACCATGTAGACAAATCATCGATAAACTCCGCTGTCGGGCGGCTGGCGCGATCGAGCTCGTAATTTTCAAGACTTTCAGTAACATCCAGTATGAGCTTTTCAAGCTTTTTATCAATCCATCGATCGAGGATATGATTAGATATTAAAGTACCGTTTTCATCCTTGTTGTACAGTTTATAGAAACTTACTATATTCTCCAGACGATTAATATTTTTCTTCACTACTTCATCAAGGCCTTTTTCTGAAAAGGCCAGATCTTCCGCCCGCACAGCCGGAGAAGAAACCAGGTAGTATCGTAGTGCATCTCCGCCAAATTTGTTGAGTACATCAGTGAGCTCAGGGTAATTTTTCAAACGCTTGCTCATCTTCTTACCATCCTCGGCAAGCACCAGACCGTTTACCACTACTTGCCTATACGGTGAAGCTCCAAAAAGTGCTGTACCGAGAACAATCAATGTGTAAAACCAGCCACGGGTCTGGTCGAGCCCTTCTGCAATAAAGTCAGCGGGTCTGAAATCTTTTGCCTTTCGCGATGCGAATGGCACGGAGCCCGAGTCATACCAAGTGTCGAAGACTTCAGGTACTCTTCTGTACTCTTCTCCATCTTTTTCTAAAACAATTTCATCAATGTACGGTCGGTGTAAATCAAGCTCGTAATTTTCATCATGAGGATATGGCGCGAAGTCTAACAACCATATTTCTCCAGTTTTTGGCTGTTCTAACCTGTTGTACTTGCTCTTACTGGCAAGATTAAAGAGACTCCAGATCGGATAACCATGAGAAATGATTAAAACATTTTTGTTTTGATATTTCTTATCAACCTCAAAAATAAACTCGCCCATCCTTCGGTGCACATTTATCGGGTCTTCACTTGGACCAACTTCATGCAGCCTATTGTCAATTGCAAAATCTTTACCCAGAAGCTCTGCGGTTTCTCTAGTGCGTAAAAAGGGCGAGGAAAATATTAGATCGAAGTTTTTTACATCTACTTTTTTGACTTCTGCTTTTCCTATTTCTGTAAGATGGTTATCCGGATCACCAGTTAAATCTAATTCATGTCTGGCGTTATTCATTGCCTCGCCATGTCTCATTACAAAATATTTGTTGCCAGACTTTTTTACATATTTTTTAAGTATCTCGATAGAATCAACTACAAATTTTTTAGACTCATCTGAATTTTGCCACACAGGCAGAGGAGTGCCCCAAAAGCGAGAGCGGGATACAGCCCAGTCTCGAGAGCCTTCGAGCCATTTGCCAAAACGCCCGTCACGAATATCTTCCGGTAGCCACTTAACTTTCCTATTTGCGGCAATGAGCTTATCTTTTATTTCTGTTACTTTCACAAACCAGGATGAGGAGGCGTAATTTAAAAGCGGCGTGTCGCATCGCCAGCAGTGAGGGTAGCTGTGGGTAATTTTTTCCTTGGCAAACAACAGGTTTTTGTGAGCTAAATATTTTATGATTTCAACGTCAGTAGACTGGTGGTCATCTTTCGGTTTCGCCATTCTACCTGCAAAATCTTTCACTTCAATCTTGAATCTCCCATCCGTGCCAACATGCTGAATAAACTGCAGACCTTCTTTAAGAGATAGGCTGTAATCATCTTCGCCGAATGCTGGGGCAATATGGACAATACCAGTACCATCCTCGGTCGTTATAAAGTCCGCGCCATAAACCTGCGATTCTGTGATGTAGTAATCAAAAAGAGTTTTGTATCTTTTCCCGACAAGTTTTTCTCCGGAAAATTCTTCCAGAATTTTATAATTTTCCTTAAGAACCTTATCTGCTAAGATCTTCATGAGAATAAAGTTCTCTTCTCCCTTTCTGGCTTTTACATAAAGTTCTTTTGGATTGACAGCTAAAGCAGCATTGCCCGGAAGTGTCCATGGCGTGGTTGTCCATATGAGGAAAAATGTTCTCAGTTCGTCTATAAGCTCAAACTTCACATACACTGAAATATCAGTGATATCTTTGTATCCCTGATTCACCTCAAAATTCGAGAGTGTTGTCTCGCACCTTGGACAGAGATGCATTGATTTAAAACCTTGGTAGACCAACCCTTTATCAAACATAGTTTTAAAAGACCACCAAACAGACTCGGTATAACTTGAATCCATTGTGGTATAAGCGTTATCCATATCAACCCATCGTCCTGTGCGAGGGATAATTTCTTTCCACTCCTTCTCTAAACGAAGAACGCTGTTTCTGGCACGCTTGTTGAATTCGGCGATACCAAACTTTTCAATATCTTTTTTTGTTGTAAGTCCCAGTTCCTGCTCTATGAGGTTTTCTATGGGCAGGCCGTGCGTATCCCAGCCCCACCTGCGCGGGACTCTATATCCACACATGGTTTTGTAGCGTGGAATTACATCTTTAATCGTTCCAGGAAGAATATGGCCATAGTGAGGAAGTCCGGTGGCAAAAGGCGGTCCATCATAAAACACGAATTCTCCCTTTGGAGATTTTTTCTCCAAACTTTTCTCAAATATTTTGTTCTCTTTCCAGAACTTGAGAATTTCCTCCTCTCTCTGGGCTCGTTCAGATTTATCAGCCATATTTTGGCTATTTTAACATACCTCACATCCTCTCTGGAGCTGGAATTCCGAGAATATTTAAGCCGTTTTTCATCACTATTTTGAAAGCTTGGACTATGGCGAGGCGGTAAGCAGACTCCGGAGAATCTCCTATTACCTGTTCATGCGCGTAAAAATTATTAAAGCTTGCCGCAAGTTCTGTCAGATAAGTTGTAATGCAATGTGGCGCATATTCTGCACCAGCTCGCTCCACAATTTCCGGAAATCTGTATAAAAGTTTTTCTATCTCGCGTGTTAAGGTCTGGCCTTGAGAATTCGTATTTAAGGTCAGACCTTGAGAAGTAGCTTTTTCGAAAACGGAGTTCGCCCTCGCATGCGCGTATTGCAAATATACCCCAGAATCGCCTTCCGTCGAAACAGACTTTTCTAAATCAAAAACAATATCATTGCCTATCGCCTGTCGCAGAATCATATATTTAATCGCGCCTATGGCTACTGGCTCATTTCCCTTTGTTTTAGTTTTTACTTCATCAATCAATTCTTCGGCCGTGATAACATCTCCGGTTCTTGAAGACATCTTGCCTGTCGGCAAGCGCAACATGCCATGAGGCAAATGCTTGGTTTTGTGAGCTAACTCCGGGAAAATTTGCGACATCGCTTCAAGCACTATCTTGAAATAATCTTTGATTTCATTACCGGTCACTACAATGGATTTCGTATATTGATATTTGTCATATTTATTTTTGGCATTGCCCAAATCTTTGGCCTCATAAGTCGGCAATCCTTGAGAATTTATAAAAACTCTGGTGTGGCTGCCTTTAAATACAACGGCGCCTTCAGATTTTTCAAACACTTTCCCGATATTTTCTTCGACAATCTTCGTGCCGATTTTTCCTGTCTCTGATTCAAAGAAATAATAATCAAATTTAGTGCCGAGTCTTTTATAAATTTCTTCAAATTTTTGTAGAGATTCTTTCTTACCATTTTCATATCGCCTATTTAGTTCCGGGTCGCTTTGTTCGTAAATCTTTTTGTTTATTTCTTGTATCTCGATTTTTGCCTGTGGGTCTTCGTCATAAGCCCGAGAACCCAAAGTGTAATTGCCTTTCCATAGAGCTTTAGCAATATGAAGTCCGACATCCCCCTCGTAATTGGCTCTTTTCACTTCCGAGCCGCTCCATTCTATAATTCTTGAAACCGCTTCCCCAATAGCATTGCTCATCAGATGGCCGATGTGGAATTCTTTGAATGGATTCGGGTCTGTGTACTCAACCATTGTTTTTTCCCCTTTCAAATTTTGGTTTTTCCCAAAATTCTCTCCTTTTTCAATAATTTCTCCCAAACTTTTTCTGAAAAATTCTTTTGACAAATAAAAGTTAATGAACCCTGGCCCAGCCAACTCCACTTTCCCTATCTCATCAGATTTATTTAATGCGATATATCGCACTAGTTCTTCCTTATGCCCATACTTAATAGCTACATTCGTCGAATAATCTCCCATTTTGAGATCGGTTGGATGCTCCACGACAAATCTTTTATCCTCAATTCCCAGAGAATTTAAAGTCTTTTTTATTAAATTTTCTAATTTTTCTTTCATTAATAACTATTTCGCTCCCTTTTTATTCTTAATCCATTTATTTGACAGCGCTTGATGCCAGGCGTTAGGGTCAGTTTTTTGAATCTGGTCCCACATTTTTTTGGCGGTTTTAGTGTAAAGCTTGATTGTTCTTACGAAAGGACGGTGATTTTTCTGCATACCTATAGCAGCTGAGTCGCCTATTTGAGCCAATTCTTTAAGCTCTAAATCCACGTCAAGATTATCTGCGTCCTTCACGATTTTGGCTTCCAAAGTCTTTCTTTCGCTATATTCTGACAACAATACCCCGGCTTCTTTTTCTAAAATAGTATTTTGAAAGACGTGTTCTTCAGCCAACTCTTCGTGTCTAATCACATAATCTCTATGCATAAACGCAATGTCACCAGCTCTGGATTCTCCTATATCGTGTATAAGGGCAATTTGCAGAACTTTATTGACATCTGCTCTTTCGGCTATAGCAATGGTCCAGGCAATCAAGGTTACTCTAAAGTGGTGTTCGGCAATGTTTTGGACTCTGCCATTTAAAACCTGCTGCCAGGCTCTTGGAACCTTTCTTAACGAGCCAATTTCAAACAAAAAGTCTATATCTCGTTTCGCCATATTGGGCTATATTAACATAGCTAGTATAATCTTGTTTTGCCGCTCCATTTCTATATACTGAAGCAATCTATGGCGGGAAGGCTTATTGAACTCAAGCGAATTATTCCTTTTGATGAACTGACGGAAGTTTTTAAACGTATTGAATTCAGAGGTTTATACAACAAGGACGGCGAAAAGATTAAACCTTACAAGAAAGCTCAATTCTCGCTGGTCAAAGTTTATCCGGCTAAAGAACTTGGCCATTCTCCCACTATAAAAACAGGAAGTGTTTATGCTCCATTATTCTCTCCCCAACCGACGATTTATTTAAACCAGTTGAATATCATTTCCACTGTGGACGAGGCTTTAGCCAAAGACAACAAACGAGTTCATAAACTTCAATACGGCATAGAATATGACTGGAAAGACCGCGGCACATTTCACATGATTCCTCCAATCATCGAGAAGCATTCTTACGAACTGAATAAGGGATTTATTGATTTAAACAAACTAAAGAAGCTTTTTAACAACTTTTACGTCAAAGACGCCAATGATAATTTGCACCACATTGCCGACCGATATTTAAAAGATTTTTACATAGACGAGGTAAGCGCTATTAAACACTTGGATATCTTTCACTCCAATACTCCGCTTATAAACTACGGTCTTCAATACAATAAGAAGCAAGATTTTTATATAGTTTGCGACGGAATGCACCGCATAGATTACGCTTTGGAGCATTTAAACGAACCGATAACGGCCATTCTAGTCGAAGGTAAAAATGCTTCCCCTCTTATACCGTATTATGCGTTCCCCATGCCTTTTTACCCGACAACAAGGTTATCCAGCAAACAATCGGAAAAAATGTATCCTAGACTGGAAAGGGACAAAATTCATCTCTTTAGCGACTTTCTGAAAAAAACGCTTCATTACGACTGGGCGCCGGCTGGTTTAATCGTAAGCAAGCTGCGTTCCAACGCGGAAATTTTCTAATGAATCATATTGAAAAACTTAAATCCGGCCTTAATCTCTGCATTCTGAAGTCGACAAGCATCGAAAGAACAAGTTCCATTGCCATAACGGAAAAGCGGGAATATTTGGGAGCGCTGATTGGTTCGGATACTCATCTCTTGAATATTCCTTCGGAACAAACGGCTTTGGCCCTCTCCGTCGGCTCAACGGATTTCCCTGTCAAAGAAATCGTGACCATGTCGGAAAACGGCAGTTCGTTGGTTTCTCCGGTGGTAATAAAGATATTGGTTGATTATGCGGCAAGAACAGGCGCGCCATTAAAATACAAAATCGTAAATACCAACGGAGAAGCTCTGTTTGAAACAAAAGACGTAAGACTGGTGTTTCCTTTATACAATCCTTCTCCGATTCCAATTTCAAAAATCAAAGAGAAGTATTCTCCGAACCGAGCGGAAATAAAAATCGGTGCAGATGAAATATCCGTGAGGCTTAAAGAATATGCCATTTTAGGACTGAACCGCAATTTTCCTCTTTACGACAGTGCGTCTTCGTATGGAACGGCTGTTTATACTTCCCAAGGAAATATTTATTATGCCGGGCAATATTCGAGCCCGGATAAACGCCTCAATCTGCATTCCGAAATGACAGCTATCTTATCCGCGTTGATGGATAACGAGCGAGACATAATCGACATTGGCGTCGTATCCACTAAATATCCTGATTCTCCGTGCAATATGTGCGGTATTTGCAGACAATTTATTTCTGAAATCTCTTCAAAACTAAATATTTCTCCCAATCTATATTGTTTCGCAAGCGAAACTTCAGAATTTAAAAAGTGGAGCATAGCAGAGTATCTCCCAGATAGCTGGTCAAGCAAAAAATGGCAACTATGAAAACTTATTTCCCGCTAGTGGAAGCGATGCTGACTATTCCCCCTGAAGGAAAAAGTGGTTTTATAGGCATTTGTACCAATACCACTGCCGCCGGTCAAGTCCTAAACGAGATAAAAGAACTTGTCCGACCCAATGTTTCAGTATTAGGCTCGCTGATAGTCAGCCGCGACGGAAGCGAGAGGATGATAGTAAATGCTCTGGCTCATCCAACGCTTAAGTTTCTGGTTTTATTTTCGGAAGAATCCCTAACATTTACCCCAAGCACCAATTTATTAATTGCTTTGATGGATGGCTTCGAGCCTAATCGGGAAGGCAATTATATTAAAGGCGGCGTAGCGGCCTCGAGCCATTATCCCTCTATTACCAAAAAGATTTTTGATATTTTTCGCCAAGAGATTACCGTTATTCCAGTCTTTATGGGCAAACACCCGAAGAGCAGAGAGGTTGTGACGAGATATTTGGAATGGCTCAAACCCAAAATACCTTCGGAACTGCACGCATTTCTCATAAAAACAAACTCCGAGGATAAAATTTATTATGACTCTTTGAATTCCATTTTAGAGATGCTCATTAGCATTCCAACTTCTCCAAAAGAGAAAGTTGAGCTTGACCCTAAAGACTTCCAGCATCTCCAGCCTCCGAAGATAGAACTTAAAGGTAAGAAAATTAAACTGGCTGTGCCGTTTAAAGTAACCGACGATAACGGCTTGATACGCCTTGATATTAAAATCGGGCCTAAAAGTTATTTTATAAAGAGCAACGACCCGTTTCTTTTATCTTATTCGCTGATGAAATTCTTAGGTAAGAATAAAAAGCCCATTTCTCCGATAGACCAGTTGCTCTTAGGCGCAGAACTGGGCAGAGTCGGCACTGAGATAGCAAGCGGAATTTCTTTCCCCTCGTTTGTCATATCGAGTGCTATAAGCGGCAAAGAAGAAATCCCTCTTGAATCAAATATAAAGTTGGTGATGGATAAGCGTTATTACTACAAAATCAGTAATCGCGGCGGGAAAGTCTCTGTAATGTGCTTGGCATTTGATGTCTGTGAATCAGTCTTTGAGCTTTTGGCGGATAATTTGTATGTAATGGCCGAAAGACTCGCTAGAGAGAATAGGTTTGAGCAATATGAAATGGATATTCTGCACAGGATGGATATTGGCACTCAACTTGCAAGAGCGGCTATGGCGGCAACACTTGGCTATTCGTTCATCCAAGATTTCGCTACGATTTTTAAAATTAATACCGAAGTATTGCCAAGCATTTTAGTCGAAGGAGATAATTTCTTATCTGTCCATAAAGGAGTACTCCAGAAAATTTATACTCAAGGCATTACCGAAGAACATGGCGACCCTTGGAAAGGTTTAGCCAGAACAGCCTCCGTTCTCGCCATTTATAGGAATGTGCAAAAGGCTCTTGAGACAATGCCCGCTATTTATCGTCAGGGCGACCAAGATACTCCTCTGATGAGAGAGAACTATAAACGAGAACTTCTGCGGCTAGACCACGACGGCACTTATTCTTATGGCCAGAGGACTAGAGCTTACTTTGGTTTTGACCAACTGCAAAAAACTGTAGAAATTTTTAAAAAAAATCCTAAACGAGCCGCGGTAGTCCAAAGATTTGACCCCTCTACAGACATGGATACTTTTATAGACAATGATACGGGCAAAACCAAATTTACCCATGACCCATGCCTGACTCACGATATTTTCTTTATTTTAAACAACAAGCTTCATTCATTCCACATAGCCCGCGCGCATAATACTGTGAACGCTTATCCGGAAAACGTGTTCGGATTATTCGACGCGTACACTTCAAAAATCGCCAAAGATTTGAGACTGGAAACTGGCGACATGTATATGCTTTCCAATAGAGCTAATATTCTTTTGCTGACTGAAGAACAGCGGACTAAAAAAATATTGGGAGAACCTTCTAAGCCGCACGGAGAGTGGGATGTCAGTTCCGGGCCATATCTTTTGGACAATAACGTTAAAGAGCCGGGTACTGAAGGGGCTGTCGCTTATTCAATACAAAAGATTATTTTTCAAGAGAAGCGTCCTAAAAATAAAACTCTAGACAAACTGGAGAAGTATATGGGCGTAAATACGGTCAAGAAACTGGTTGATTATCTTAAATCAAAAGGCGGGATGCACAATAATACCGTGTTGTCGGAATATCATGCCGGCCGCGATGACCCGCAAGCCGACCAGATGGTGTTTTTCCAGGCTAATGTTTTCGGCAAAAAAGTTTATGCCACAGCCGTTTTCCAAAACCGTTCTCTGAAGAATAAAGCCGAGGATACCAAGCTGGGAAATTACATTGCTCATTTAATAGCCAAAGAACTAAACGTGGGATTGGGCGACCTTTCACTTTACTATGTCGGATACAAATTTTAAGAAGATAAAAGTTATTGGTTTTGACCTAGACCAAACTCTTTACCCAAAGTCTCCGAAGATTGACAAAGCTATTCAAGAATACATCTGCGGAAAAATTGCCAAGAAATTCAATACCGACATCGACACTGCTGCCAACAAATTTAGAGAGCTTTACCACATGCAAGGACTGGGCGGAACCACAAGCTTAATCCGACTAGGCTTCCCTCCCGAAGAGGCTTCTAACGCAGTTCAAGAAGCGTTGGAGAATGCCGATATTGCCCAGTTTCTTAAGCCGAATCAGGAATTAATTGATTTACTCAATAAGCTCGGAAGCAAATATTCGTTAGATGTTATAACCGGCTCAAATCAAAAAAATACTAAAACAAAACTTGTTCACTTAAATATCCCGTTAACACTCTTTAACAACATTATTACCTCAGACGATGGATCAAAATCACTGGGTACTTCTTATAAACTCTGGCTATTCAAGTATCCGGATTTTACTCCGGAAGAATTTTTATATATTGGCGACCGTCCTCGTTCTGATTACGAAGTCCCGACTGGCTTGGGAATAAACTGCATTTTGGTAAACATGGAAGAGTCTGACAATTTTTATAAATGTCGTCAGCTTAAAAGTATTCTGGGAATTGCATCTATTCTCTAGACTGCGCATCTACCCCCATGCTACGCGCGGTACCGGCGATGATTTTAGAAGCGGCTTCGATGTCGTTGGTATTGAGGTCGCTCATTTTCTTTTCGGCAATTTCTTTCAATTGAGTTTTGTTCAGCGAACCAATCTTGGAAGTATTAGGAGTACCGGAACCTTTTTCTTTATTTAAAGCTTTAAGAATAAGAGCTGAAGCCGGTTCGGTCTTATAGGTCATCTTATAGGTCTTGTCTTCAAAAACTTCTACTGCCGTCGGCACAATCTCCCCTACGCGCGCTTTAGTCTCATCATTAAAACGCTTGACGAAATCGCCAATAGGAATACCGGCCGCGCCGAGCACCGGTCCGAGCTGTTGACCCGGCACCGCCTTGCCGCCCGGAATTTGTAATTTGAGTACTTTGATAATTTTTTTTGCCATTGAGGTAAGTAGGATAGCTTAAATCTTCTTAACTTGTAAAAAATCTAACTCCACAGGGGTCTCCCGGCCGAACATGTTGACTAGAACTTTAACCTTGCCGCGTTCTTCGTCAATTTCCGAAACTTTGCCTTCGAGCTCTTTGAATGGTCCGTCGACAATCAGGACTGCGTCATTTTCCAAGAGATTGATTGTGTGCGTCACTCTATCTGCGTTCATGCGGGCAAATAGCGAATCGATTTCTTTTTTATCGAGCGGTACCGGGTAAACTCCGGAACCGACAAAACCCGTCACTCTCGGGGTATTGCGCACCACATACCAAGAATCGTCCGTCACAATCATTTCTACTAAAATGTATCCGGGATAAATCTTCTCCTCCTCTTCCACTCTTTTGCCTCCTTTGATTTTGATTTTCTTTTCTGTCGGAACAATGACATTGAAAATTTTGTCCTGCATGTCGTAAGATTCAATGCGCTGTTTTAAGTTGCGCATAACGGCATTCTCATAACCGGCGTAAGTGTGCACCACATACCAATTCCTGCCTTCACTAATTTTTTGTTTAGCCATGATTTATAGAACAAATTTCTGTAATACTAGGGAGAAGAGATAATCAAAGAAACCCAGATAAATAGCCGAGAGGATGGAAATTACGATTACCACTACGGTAAAAGTAATAGCTTGTCGGCGTGTCGGCCAAGAGACATATTGGAGCTCGCCTCTTGTTTCTCGAAGATAATTTATAAGTCTTTTCATTTTAAAAAACACCCTCTCGGGCGTCCTTCAATCATACTAAAAAAGCGAACTAAGTCAAATAAAAAAGAGCCGCAATTCGCCAGGAGGGCGAATTGCGGTTGCCAGTTTGAGGTAAGCATGCGAAGTGCCATACGATTGCGCGGGATGCAATCGTATGGCAAGAAACGCGGTTGATTGTGGAAAAAACTTCTAGAAAGGAGGAAGTGGCTATGTCCTCCTTTTTTTTATTTCATTTCCACCCCCTTTCGAAAGAACACATGGTGCCCATATATTATACAATATACAGAAAATAAAGCGAGTGGTTTACGCCCCGAAGTTAATCGATTGTATTTCTCAACGAACGGCGACTTTCTATGAAAACGCCGAAGATTAAAGCGGCGAAACTCGTCGCCCAGAAGCCTAAAGCAATACCTGCCAAAACATCGAGGGTCCAATGAGCGCCGAGATAGAGTCTGGAAAAGTATATTAGCAGCGTCGCAGTGACAGAACCTGCCACCAAAATAGTCTTGCCGAGAGCCGTCTTCATTCGTTTGAAGAAAGTATATGAGAGCATGAAGAAGAACGCCGTGGCTACCGTAGCATGGCCGGAAGGAAAGCTCCAGCCGCTCGTTTCGATCAAAGGAGAAGCGGGGCGGGCGATTTGAAAAGTATTTTTCAATACGGTCAGCGAAACAATCGTGAGAATCATCGCGGACATGAAGAGCGCCGCGTCGTAAAAACGCTTCTTCATAGCAAGAAGTGCCGAGACTAATGTAGCGGCGGAAAGCATTACCGACGCATTGCCTAGCTTGGTAATAAATACTATGAGTGTAGTGATAACCGGTCTGCGCAAAAATGAGATTGGTCGCTCTATCGCTGTATTAAGCGGGATAAGTTCCGTACCGGACAAAAGACCTTCGATAATGATTACGAGCACCAGTCCGGATATCATGTACACCAGAAGGAAAAGAATGTTTTTGGACCAATTTGAAGTCATTTTGTTTCAATACGACTGGAAATGAATGTGACCATGCGAGCTAGACATTTTTCGGTAGAAATCAAGTTTGTGCTGAATATTTCTAGAGTTAAAAATAATTTGATCCATTCCTTCCCACAAAAGAAACCAGGCGGCAGGCTCGAGAAACACAACGAGAAACGAGAGCCAGATATTTTTGGTCGGATCTTCAAACACGATGATGGTCGCCGCAATCATAGAGATAATACCGAGAATGACCATGCCGCACCCAAACTGCAAAACTCTCCGTTTTTCATTAAGATGTCCTTTGTAATGCTTATTGAAATGAGAATGGAGCCGTTCTCTGATGACTTGGTCGTGTGATTCTTCACGCTTTTCTTTCGGCACCGAAAGAATAAGTTCTACATTTCCTTCTTTTTTATCTCTGGATGCGCGTTCAACTTCGTCAAGAAAATCTACCGAAAGGGCGCGCTTGGAGTAAGGCCTGTTGTCGAAATCAGAAAAAATGTCGTCATAACTTTCAAGCCTAAGCGCTATTTCTTGGCTTTCCGAGTAATGCGAAAAATGTCGGTGTTCCATATTTTAATAATAGCATTTTATAAAATTAATGGGGGTGGCTATCCGGGGTCGAGCCGGAACTTGAGGTTCCACAAACCTCCGTGCAGAGCCGCTACACTATAGCCACCATCAGAGCATCTTTATATCATATACTAGGCAATATGAGAAAAACCTTGGGTAAAGACTTTTTCAATAGGAAAACTTTGGTCGTAGCTAAAGATTTACTTGGCAAATATTTGGTGCGAAAGGTTGGAAATGAAATAATTCGCGAGAAGATTACCGAGGTGGAAGCTTATGTCGGCCCGCACGACCTGGCCTGCCATTCTTCGCGAGGAAAGACGGCAAGAAATAAAACCATGTATGGAGAAGCGGGCGCAATTTATGTGTATTTTACTTACGGCATGCATTGGATGCTCAATATTGTGACAGAGAACAGCTGCGGGGCAGCTGTTCTCATACGTGGCACCGAACACATCTCCGGCCCAGCACGTTTGACGAAAAAATTTCAAATAGACAAAAGCTTGAATGGGCAAATGCTTGGCAAAAAATCCGGACTCTGGATAGAAGAAAAACAAAATGAAAAAATCAAAAATCAAAATGTAATACGGACTCCCAGAATCGGCGTTTCCTATGCGGGAGAAATTTGGGCAAACAAACCTTACAGATTTATATTGAAGAATTAAGTACCGCTTTAGCGAAGCCCACGGAGAAGGCGCGGCACCAGACCCAGATTTCGTTATAATCTTCGAGATTTATATTCCCCGGCACTACGTAATTTTGCGAACCGATATTACCTTTCAGTTTACTTATCTCTGTTCCCTTCTTATACTTACCGTCTTTCCCAAATCCAACGTACAAATCCGGGCCATTTGCCACATTAAAATTTTCTTCAAATCTAATAATGTAATTTTCTTCTGTTTTAAAAACTTGTAAATCTCCAGAGCCGTAATGAATTCTATCGAAACCAGCGAATGAGCCCTGAGAAATCAGGCGAGATTCAACTTTTGATTCTTCAATGGGAAATTCTTCTGAAACTCTTTTATCTATAAAAAATGGCGAGATGAGCCAATAGCCAATGCTTAAAATTACAACAGATATTATTGAAATAATTACTTTCTTCATGCAGTAATCATATCATCACTAGTGTTTACACTGAGCGAACATAGTGAGTTGAAGTGTGCGCGGGGGGAGACTTGAACTCCCACGCCTTACGGCCTACGAACCTCAATCGTAGATGGCTACCAGTTACATCACCCGCGCGTAACGCCAATACTACTTCGCTTCTACAGTTTCTTCAACCGGCTCAACATCTTTCGCCAATCGGATATTTCTCATCTGGCGGCTGATTTCTTTGGCAGCCTTTTCGCGAATATGATACAGTTTGGCTCGGCGAACTTTAGAGCGTTTTACTACTTCAATTTTATCTATTACCGGAGAATAGAGCGGGAAGATTTTCTCAACTCCCACCCCGCTTGCAACTCTTCGCACTGTAAACGTGGCTCCCGCTTCTCTGCCATGCTTACGGGCAAGCACTAGACCTTCAAAGGCCTGCAGGCGGGTTTTGCCTTTTTCAACAATCTTCTGCCAGACACGCACGGTATCTCCTGCACGAAAATCGATAGCTCGCCTTTCATCTATATTTACCCCATGAGAAATTATTCTGTTCATAATTTTGTGGCTATATTATCCTCGTTGAATTTCTCACGGGGCAGGCCGGGCTGATTATCTTAATCATGGGAAGTTAATGTAACATATCTATCGCTTTTTGGAAATCTTTCGGGTATTTGGCCGAGACAGTGTGCTCGACACCGGAAACATCCCTAAATTTAATTTGTCTTGCGTGGAGAGCCAATCTTTCGAAATCCAAAAGTTGCGGCTTTTTAGGGGCATACAATTTATCTCCTAAAATCGCGTGATGTATTGCCTGGAAGTGAACCCGTATCTGATGCGTGCGCCCAGTACGAGGCTTTGCCTCGACCAAGGTCGCGCTTTTATCCTCCGTACGCTTGAGAACTGCGAAATCCGTCCTTGCCTCCTTCGCCGCGCCGAAGCCTTGTGCGAAGGCGGGTCGTGCAGTCCTTTTTCTAAAATCTTTTTTACTTCTGGTGATGGGTAACTTTATCGTGCCGTAGTTTTCGGTAATATTGCCGTATACAAATAAGTGGTAGACTTTTTCGATTTCTCTATTTTGAAATTGCTCTTTCAAGACTTTATGACCCTCTTTTGTCTTCGCGAGAAGCAGTATTCCTGAAGTTTCTCGGTCTATGCGATGCACAATCCCCGGCCTTTCTACTTCGCCCATCTTCTCTCCGACATCTTTTGCTTCCGGATATTTATTTACAAACCACTCACTCACACTCTTACCATCTGGACCTGTCCCGTACCCAGCTAGCTGTGGTACGGGATGCACAACAAGCCCTGCCGGTTTATTGATGGCGAGAATATCATTATCTTCGTATAAAATTTCCATGTTTGGTGTGAGCGCGAGAGGATTTGAACCTCCAAGCCTTGCGGCATACGATTCTGAATCGCACGCGTATACCAAGTTCCGCCACGCGCTCGTGCATGAAGCATACAATATATGATAATATCGTTCCAACGCGGGATTAGCTCAGTTGGTACGAGCAGCGCTTTTACACAGCGAAGGCCGCAGGTTCGACCCCTGCATCCCGCACCAGAATTAAACTTTCAGGAATTTTGCCGATTGATTCGGCCGCACGAAGAGCGGAAAGGTATGGAAACACTGGCTCGCCGCGCACGGCGCGGCTCGCCAAGCGCAGGTTCGAGCCAAAGATTTCTTTGGCAGCAACCTTCTTCTCTTGAAGGTTGCTATCCCTTGCGATTTTGACGAGGTTTGAAGCGACTTTTATCCATTCTCTCATCGGTTCGAGCCAATCATTCTGCTTTTGTTCAATCCGCGCCATTTTCTCGGCCAGCGACTTCTTTTCTAAAAGAAGTTTTGTTTTTTGTTTGCGGTATATTTCGCGTTCAATATCTTGCTCTAAATAGCCGTCAAGAAGTCGCTGGAGCTTCGTTTGAATGGCGTGGATTTTATTTTGAGATTCAAGAACAAAAGCAGAAACAGATTGGGTGGATTTTTCTTTGTCCGCTTCTGCCATAGCAAGCAATTTTTCCGCCCAATCCGAACGCAAAGAAAATTTTTGAAGCAGAGAGGAAATTTGTTTGTCCAGTTCCTCTTGGCGAATACAGGATTCGGGACATTTTACCGCTTTGTTCTTTTTCGTGCAGTGATAGTAAATGTAGTCGTGGACATTTCCGTTTTTCTGCTTCTTAATCCTGTATTCGCCAGTTATGGACATTCCGCAAGTGCCGCATTTCATTAGCCCGCAATAATCTTGCGGCTCATATTTGGTTTTATGGTGCGGCCGTCCTCTCTGCTTTAAAACTTCTTGGACTTTATCAAAAATTTTCTTTGCGATGATTGGCTCGTATTTTCCTTCATGAAGTTCACCGCCATATTTGAATAACCCAGTGTAAAAAGGATTGGAGAGGATAAAAGTCGCCCTCGTCTTGTGGATTCTCTTTCCGCCGCGGGAGAATATCCCGCGTTGCGCCAAAAAGTTAGAAATATCCTCCAACCGCGAATTGCCCTCGGCGTAAAGCTCAAAGGCCCCGCGAATGATTTTTGCTTTCTTTCTGTCTACGACCACCGATTTTGTGCGGCTGTCGTTGATGTAGCCGATGGGCGCGGGGCCGGGGTATTCTCCGCGCTTCACTTTTTGGCGCAAACCGCGCTTCGTGTTTTCGGAAAGAGAATCCACATAGTATTTGCTTTGCCCAAATACAATGTTCAACATAAATTTTCCCTGCGGCGTATTTTCAAACCATAGGGTTGGAAACTTCAAGCTCGCAAGTTTTTCAGTGTCCAAAAGATAAATGATACGCCCGCCGTCCACAGAATTGCGCGCCAACCTGTCCGCGTGCCAAGCCAAAATTCCATTGGCCTCGCCGTCCTCAATCCTTTTTAACATTTCGCCAAATATCGGACGGCCCGGAATTTTGGCTGATTGTTTTTCAATCAAAACATCAATAACATTCAGATTTTCTTGTTTGGCAAAGGCGCGTAATTCCGCGATCTGATCTTCAATAGACCGCACTTGTTTATCTTCCACATCCGTGGACTTGCGGGCGTAGAGGAAAAATTTATGTTGTTCGTTATTCATAGGATTGGGCAAAGCAAATACTTAAAATCGCAAGGGATTTCGAACCTGCGCTTGGCGAGCCGCGCCGTGCGCGGCGAGCCAGTGTTTCCATACCTTTCCGCGCTTCGTGCGGCCGAATCAATCGGCAAAATTCCTGAAAGTTTAATTCTGGTGCGTTTGTTTGACCAAATCCGAACCTATTTTGAACGGAACTAACCGCCTCGCTACGCTCGGCGGAACGCTCGGGTGCGGCGGAATTCCCCCCACACCCCCCTTCCGCCGCACCCTCGCTTTGGGATTGCGGCAAAAATGCGTTCGCCATCCAATTAAAGAATGTAGACCTATGTTTCTCCATAGACCTATTTTACGACAGACGCTACAATGATTGCAAGAGGTTATGGACAACATTTCAAAACAATTTGGAAAGCGGGCAAGAGCAATACGCTTAAAACAAGGGCTTTCGCAGGGCGATATAGCAAAGCGTCTCGATGTTCACCGTTCATACGTTAGCGGCATAGAGCGTGGTATTCGCAACCCCTCGCTAAAAGTCATCCAAAGGATTGCGAAAGCCCTTGAAGTGCCTATGGAGAAACTTATTAAAGATTAGCTATGGATAAAATCGTAATTTTAGATTTTGGCGGCCAATATTGTCATTTGATTTCCCGAAGAGTCAGAGATTTTGGCGTGCGCGCCGAAGTGATACCTTCCAATATTTCCGAAAAATTACTGCTCGCTGATAAATCTATAAAAGGCATCATCCTATCGGGTGGCGCACGCTCCGTCTATGAAAAAGACGCGCCAAAATTTGATAAAGAGATTTTGAAATCATCTATACCAATTTTAGGTATTTGTTACGGGCATCAACTAATCGCGCATTTGATGGGCGGTAAGGTTCTTTCTGGAAAATCTGGCGAATATGGGCTGATGAACCTGAACATTAAAAATGGAACAGAAATTTTGGCGCGTTTCGGGAAATCAAAAAATGTTTGGATGAATCATCGGGATATTGTCGTAAAACTTCCGAAATCATCTGTATGTGTGGCCAGTACTGAACACTCTAAAATTGCCGCATTTGCAAATAAGAAACAGAAAATCTTTGGTGTTCAATTTCACCCCGAAGTTAGCCATACAGAAAACGGCGATAGGATACTCAAAAATTTTGTTATTGATATTTGCAAATGCAAAAAATCATGGACATCAACTTTGGTTGCTCAAAATTTAATCCGCGAAACGCGAAAGGTTATCGGCAATGATAAAATGATTATCGGTCTTTCTGGCGGCGTTGATTCTTCCGTTGCCGCCGCTTTAGTCGGAAGAGCAATCGGCAAAAAGTTAATTGCCGTTTATGTTGATACAGGATTAATGCGTGATAGCGAAACAAAATTCATAAAAAAAACTTTTCGGCGAAAAAATCTTAATTTAAAAATCGTCAAAGCTGAAGGGCGATTTTTCAACGCGCTAAAAGGAATAAGCTCGCCAGAGCAAAAACGGAAAATCATAGGGAAACTTTTTGCCGATATTTTTTATGAGATTTCCAAAAAGGAACGGGCAAGTTTTCTCATTCAAGGCACAATTTACTCGGATAGAATAGAGAGCGGCTTAACCAAACATTCCTCAAAAATAAAATCGCATCACAATGTTGGCGGATTACCCAAAAATTTGAAGATGAAATTGTATGAGCCGCTCAAAGATTTATACAAAGACGAAGTGAGAAAACTTGCCCTTGAACTCGGCTTGCCGAAAGAAATAACCGTACGGCAGGTATTCCCTGGCCCAGGCTTAGCAGTACGAATAATAGGAGAGATAACCCCGGAGCGCGTAAAAATCGTTCGGCAAGCCGGAAAAATTATTGAGGAAGAATTAAGGGAAACGGAATTTTGGAAAAATATTTGGATGAGTTTTGCCGTCTTACTTTCAGTTAAAAGCGTCGGTATTCAAGGCGACGAGCGAAGTTATAAATATCCGGTGGTTGTGCGGATTGTGGAATCGCGCGACGCGATGACGGCAAACTTTTCCAAAATTCCGTTCTCCATTCTTGAAAAAATATCAACGCGAATTACAAATGAAATTCGGGAAGTAAATCGCGTTGTTTACGATATAACAAATAAGCCACCTGCGACAATGGAGTGGGAGTAGCTTATTTGTTAAAATACATTGGCGAACGCATTTTTGCCGCAATCCCAAAGCGAGGGTGCGGCGGAAGGGGGGTGTGGAGGGAATTCCGCCGCACCCGAGCGTAGCGAGGCGGTTAGTTCCGTTCAAAATAGGTTCGGATTTGGTCAAACAAACGCACAGTATGAAAACAGATTATCAAAAATTAAGCATGGCGGCGCACAAAAAAGCTCGGGGCAAACTCTCGGTTGAGAGCAAACTTCCGGTCAATAATCGCCACGACTTATCTATTGCATACACTCCGGGAGTGGCAGGACCAGCCTTAGAAATTTTAAAAAATAAAAAGCTCGCATATGACCTCACTTCCACCAAAAATGGGGTGGCGATAATTTCCGATGGCTCCGCAGTGCTCGGCCTTGGTAATATCGGCCCGGAAGCCGCGCTTCCTATCATGGAAGGCAAAGCCGCGCTCTTTAAGCGTTTTGCCGGACTCGATGGCTTCCCTGTCGTACTTTCTACTCAAGACCCGGAAACAATAATTACTGTGGCCAAAGCGATTGCGCCAACTTTCGGCGGCATAAACCTCGAAGATATTTCTGCCCCGCGATGTTTTGAAATTGAAGAAAGATTGAAGAAAGAATTAAATATCCCAGTAATGCACGACGACCAGCACGGCACTGCGGTGGTGGTACTCGCCGGACTGATTAACGCGTTGAAAATCGTGAGAAAGAAAAAAGAAAAGGTAAGAGTCGTGATAAATGGCGCCGGCGCGGCTGGTATCGCCACTGCAAAACTTTTGCATAAATACGGTGTTAAAAATATTATTCTCTGCGATAGCAATGGTATCGTAAGTAAAGGTAGGAAAGATTTGAACAATATTAAGAAAGAAATTTTAAGAATAACAAACAAAAAGAATACTTCAGGTACGCTTCGCGACGTGCTTATAGACGCAGATGTATTTATTGGGGTTTCTAAAGCCCGTTTGCTTCAGGCTTCAGACATCAAAACTATGGCTAATAAATCTATTGTCATAGCCATGGCAAATCCTGTTCCAGAAATCATGCCTGACGAAGCTAAACGCGGAGGCGCGGCCGTTGTCGGTTCCGGACGTTCCGATTACCCAAACCAAATAAATAATGTGCTTGCTTATCCCGGAATCTTCAAAGGAGCGATTGAATCCCGGGTATCGCAAATTACGGACAAGATGAAAATTGCCGCCGCCGAAGCATTGGCTAGTGTGGTGAAAAAACCGACCGCAAATAGAATCATCCCCGACCCGTTTGATAAAAAAGTGGTTCTCGCAGTCGCGAACGCAATCAAGAAAATAGCGAGAGATAAGAGAAAATGATAATATCGTTTTACTACGTCCCCGTAGCTTAATGGATAAAGTAGGTCTCTTCTAAGGACTTGATGCAGGTCCGATTCCTGCCGGGGACACCAAATGTTTTTAAATCGATGGGTCAATTGCTGTCTATGTAACTTTTTAAAATCAGTGCGGCGGCGGAAGCGTCCGTCATAGCGGTGTTGCCTTGGAGTTCTCTGGCTTCTTTGGTAGTCAAAATTTCAGGATGAGATATGACTTCTACTCCAAACTTTTCCAATTCATTGCTAAATCTATCTATTTCTTCCTGTATGATGTTGTAATCGCCTTCAAAATTTCTGGATTCGCCGATAACAATTTTCTCAATATGGTGTTCTTCTTTGAATTTAATGACTTTTTCGAGCAGTTGGTCATTATTTTCCAGAACCATGCGCGGTATGGCGAAAAGTCCGCTTTCATCAGTAGAGGCAACACCAACGCGCTTTGCACCGTAATCTATCGCCATTAGTTTCATGGCGGAGGGGGTGAGATTCGGACTCACGGTGCCTTGCGGCACTCTTGTTTTCAAGACAAGTGCGATAGACCACTCTGCCACCCCTCCCTCACTTGAGCATAATAAATCAAAAACTATTGTGATACAATTTTTGTATGGCAAGACCTTCTAAATTCAAAATGGAATGGGATGCTCATGAATATGAGCACAAAGAAAGAAGTACCGACTGGTATTGGTCCGTAGGTATCATTACCATAGCAGTAGCTACTGTCTCCGTGATTTTTGGCAATACTATTTTTGCCATCTTGATTTTGGTGAGCGCTTTCTCGTTAGCTCTCTTTATTAATCGCGAGCCTGATACTTTGCACATAGTCGTAGACGAATCGGGCGTAGTGAGAGACCGGATTCGCTATCTCTACTCCACTCTAAAATCTTTTTGGATAGATACGGAGCACCCTCATAAAAAAATTATTTTGCGCTCAGAAAAACTTCTCATGCCTCTTATAATCATTCCTCTCAATGACGACGTTGATTTTGATTCTCTGCACGATAAGCTCTCGCAATTTCTGAAAGAAGAGTTTCATGCTTTGCCGTTTGTGGAAAGGATGCTTGAATATTTCGGATTCTAATTTGTGCCAATCTTCCAGACACCTTTTTCCAAGAAGGCCTCGATGGTTTGACGGTTGGCCTTGTTGATAAGATTTGAATGAGAAATTTTGTTGCTCTTTGCATAGTCGGAAAGCATGACAATCTTCTTGCCCTCCAAATATGCCAAGCGTTTGTGATAACTATTGGTAAGTGCCTTACCTACAATCTCTTCCATAATTCTGGTTGCACCCATAGAACCAAACTCTTTGAAAGCGTCGTAGTATTTCTTTCTATCTATGAACTTGATGTTTATCGGCACAAACCCTTCTCGTATGAGTAGGTAGTTATTGATCACGCGTCCAATGCGGCCGTTACCATCATTAAATGGGTGGAGGTATTCAAAAGCGAGATGAAGCCGTGCGATGCGCTTGATGATATTTTCATGACTCGTAGCGTTGTATTCCGAAAGCATTTTTTCAAAACTCCCGTTTATTTCTTTTGGCGCGGGAGCGATATGACTTCCGACATGAACATACTCACCATCCCTACGAAATCTCCCGGCAATTTCGTCCCGAATGTTCGACATAAGCATCTTGTGGAGTGACAAGACGACATCAAAGCCGAGCTCTTGCTCTTTAGCTCTTTTATCGATATAGGACACGACTCGAGCAAGATTTTTTGCTTCAAATATTTCTCGTTCAGAAATGTATCGGTCAAGATCGATCTGGAGGAGTATTTTCTCTGTTTCTTCAAGAGAAAGTGTGCTGTTCTCTATAGCATTCGAGTTGTATACCTGATCGGCAATTTCCGCCTCGCTTATAAGCTTAATAAGCGCATCTTTCCCTATCGATGCTTTGTAGTATCTTTCCCGGAGGATGTTGATTTTATTAAATGCTACAGATGTTTTTGCCATTAGGTAAGTATAGTCCTTTTCACGCTTTTGTCAACCATAATCGTGAAGAAATATCTTTTTTCCTATATTTTCACGCTTTTAATATACCTCCGCTAACAACCTGCCCAAATGAATTCGTTCAGGCGGGTTTCAAGTTTTTCTTCGGCGGCATACTCTTTTAAAAAGGATTCCAACTGAACTCATAATTTTCTACTGTTGCTAAAACAATGTTGAGAAGTAGAAACGAAGCTAAAGCGAGATATAAATCCTCCTTTATTCCTAAAAATAATGCAACACCAATTAACATGAGCACGAAACCATCGTACATTGGATTCCGAAAGACGTGATACAAAGAAGAATATACCCGTTTCGCTTTAGCTGGGTAGAAAAATCGCAAACCCATTAGATGTTCAAAGTTAAGTACCAAGGCAATTTTAATAACTATACTAACTCCAACAATGAAAAAAATAAATCCTGTCAATTTTGCGAAATTTGAAACTACAAGTGTGTGCGGGAAAGTGAATTGCATGACTATCATCCACACGAAAAGTACAGCCCATACAATTCCATTCCCCCAAAGGTGCGCTAGCCAAAATTTTCTTCGTGTTTGCTCGGACATTTGTGGGTGACGGTGGGCAAAAATCAAAAAACAAGCATGACTCAGTGTTGTGAATATAAACAAAAGAAAGAGGAATAATGATTGCATAACTTTATCAAATAATATGATTAAATCTGGTGCTCCCGGCCAGAATCGAACTGACATTACAACCTCCGCAAGGTCGCGTCCTATCCGTTGAACGACGGGAGCGTAAGAGACAGCTTACATTTTTTTATTAACTTAATAAAGTCGGCCGGCGTGTATCGCGCCGGCCTTGTTGCCATCTAGAAGAATACCACTCCGAAAAGATAATCTATGTCATCTTCTCGAAAAATTTCTTTCCCTTTTCTATTATCCCAACTATAAAATACCAGAATCTACCCTTACGTCAAATTAAGAGAGTTTCCTAATTAATTTTGAAAGGCGGGATTTTTTGCGGGAAGCAGTGTTTTTCTTCATAGTTTTTCCTTTAACAGCTTTATCGAGAGCTTTCTGCACTTGGCGCATCGCCTCTTGAGCCTCTTTTTTCTTACCGGCCACAATTAATTTTTTGAGAGATTTGATAGTCTTGGAAACATTGTCCTTGCGCCTAGCATTAAATACTCGCTTGCGGAGCGAGGTTCGGTGGGCCTTTTTAGCCGAACGTGTTATTGCCATGAGTTGCTAGATAGTAGCTAGCAGTTAGTAATTAGTCAAGATTTATAAAATGAATACGTTACTTTTATGCGACCGCATATTTATAACGTATTACGATTTAGTTGGCCGATAGGAGCATTAAATCGTATGGGTGCTTAGACAAAAGGTTTGTCTATTTACTATTTTTTGTCTACTGTTTACTATTACTCTATGATTTCAAGCCTGTCTGGGACGGTTCGCCATAAGAACTTAAACTCTGTGGTAGTTGATGTTTCTGGCGTTGGCTACAAAATTTTTGTTAATACCGAGACCGCGCTAGAGGCAACGTTAAGTTCTCCTGTTTTCTTTTGGACACACTTGGTAGTGCGGGAAACCTCTTTGGAATTATTCGGATTTTTAGATAAAGAAAATTTAGATACCTTCGAGCTTTTAATCACAATTTCCGGTATTGGGCCAAGAACCGCTCTCAACATATTGAATGTAGCTACTCCAGCAATGCTCCGACAAGCCGTGGCAAGCGCCGATACATCATACCTTACCAGAGTTTCCGGAATTGGTAAAAAGAATGCCGAAAAAATCGTTCTTGAACTTAAAGACAAGCTTAAAATTACCGAGGTGGATAAGAACATCGATACTCGTTCTGAGGGCGACGCCATGGAAGCACTGGTTTCGCTCGGATATAGTGAGCGTGACGCTCGAACAGCATTAAAAAAAATTTCCAAAGACATTGAAGGAGCTAGCGAACGCGTAAAAGCGGCCCTCAAGATTTTATCGCAAAATGCCTGAATTACCAGAAGTCCAAACCACCGTTAATGGTTTAAATAAAATTGTTAAAGGAAGAAAAATCACTGGTGTTTGGTCGGATTATCGCCGAAACTCAGTCCCATCGTCCATTATAGGAGCTAAAATAAGAGAAACTCGCCGGAGGGGTAAGAATATTCTTATTAATCTATCAAACGGAGAGACTCTTCTCGTCCACATGAAGATGACGGGACACTTCGTATACAATCGGCCTAATTATCCGTATGTGCACTTCCGCCTCACGCTCGATAATGGCAAGATTCTCTCGCTCTCCGACATGCGCCGTTTTGCCAAAGTCATCACTATTGATACAAAGGACTTGAAAAAGTCGCCGCATCTAGAACATCTGGGACCGGAACCACTAGATAAGAACTTTCAATTTAAAATTTTTAATTTTCAATTAATGAAGAGACCTAGCGGAAAAATTAAAAGTGTTTTGATGGACCAAAGTTTAATAGCCGGCATAGGTAATATTTATTCTGACGAAATTCTCTGGCGCGCAGGCGTTCATCCGCTCTCATTGCCTAAAGCTATTCCGGAGAAACAATTCAAACTGATGTTTAACGCAATGAAAAAAGTTTTAAACGAAAGCATAGATTTCGGCGGCGACTCGATGTCTGATTATAGAAATATCGATGGAGAGAAAGGCGAATTCCAAGAACATCATCGCGCTTACCGCCGCACCGGCAAAAAATGCACTAAACCAGGCTGTAAAGGTATTATCGCCCGCCTTGTCGTCGGCACCCGTAGCGCCCACTTCTGCCCAGTGCATCAAAAATTATTCAAATAACTCTCTTACATCTACTACTCACGATCGTAAGTGATAGAAGTAGTGAAACTATTTTATTAGTAAAGCTCTATTTGCTACCAATAAAGCAAACTGCATGAAATAATTTTCAGTATCTGGTAAAGAACTGTTATATTCTCTACCTCCAAGAACAGCATCGGCAAAAACTTCTTTCGCCCGGTCTAACTCAAACCGCCTGCTTTTCCATCTTCCGTCACTTTGCGTCAAATCAAAAAGTTCCATAGCCCTCATGACAGCGTCCCAGAAAGTTTTTTCATCTTTACCTTGCCACTTGGCCGCTCGGCCTACTTCGCTGCCGATATTGCCGAGTTGTTCGGCTAGTGTGAGAGTAAGCCATCTTTCTTTTGAAACTCCCGCCATATTATTTAACCAATCTACTTACAATCTCTCTGATTTTGTTTTGAATCTCCACACTTTCAATCCCACGCGTTTTGTTGCCAAGCGACGGTTTCAGATTAATCATGGAATCAAATTCTATAAACTCATCCCCCGTCTTTTCCAAATATAAGTTTATCCCCCACACATCTTGCCCTTTTGAACCCTCCCTCTCAATCAAAATAGATTGAATGTCTACATGCAATTCTCCGCCGACTCCCATAATGCCTCGCGCCACATCTACGTCAGCTTTGATGATATCGCCATACTGTTCATGTGCCAGAGCCTTTAATTCAGCAAGAGTTATGGCATCCTTTACGATTCTCGTTTCCATACGAGTATTATAACAGAGGCTACTTAAGCAGATGGTACAGCGCCACGCCGGTGGCAACAGATACATTGAGCGATTCTTTCATACCCATCATGGAGATTTCGACGATATCATCAGCAAGCTCTAAAGCTTCTTTTGAAACTCCTTCGACTTCATTACCAACCACTAGGGCAAAGTTTTTAAGTTTAGAAGTTGGAAAGTTAGAAAGTTTAGTTGATAGAGGATGCTGTTCCAGTGCAATGATTTTGTACCCTTCTTTCTTTAATTCTTCCAATTTTGGACTTATAGACTTACAAGCTTCATAACTTACTAGCTTTTCTGAACCTAGAGAGACTTTTGAAAAATCTGTTCTTTTCCGACCAAAACGATCTACTGGCGCTGGCGTGATCCCAACCAAAACAATTTTCGACACGCCGAAGCATTCCGCCGTGCGGAAAATAGACCCGACATTCTCCACGCTTCTAATATTATCTAGGATCAAAATGAATTCATTGTTCATTGTGAGTTGTTTATTGTATATTATATGCATGCTCAATCTTTTCCCTAGTCTCCTTTTACCCATGCTTGCCCCTGTCATTTTACGCCTTGTTTTAGGGCTCATCTTCATCGATCTTGGTATCTTAAAATTCCGCAGCGAAAAGCCGAGGTGGATCTCTTCTTTCGATACGCTTGGGGTGCGTCCGGCAGACCTATTCGTCCCGGCTTACGCCCTTCTTCAAATCATAGGCGGCTTACTCCTGCTTGTCGGCTTCTGGACACAGGGTGTCGCTCTCGCTTTTGTCATTTTTACCGGCATAGAACTATATATAGAATGGGAGGCCGGCGATATATTGAAACGCGACTTGGTTTTCTACCTTCTCATTTTCGCTATTTCGTTATCACTGCTTTTAACCGGCGCCGGCGCCTACGCCGTAGACATTCCGCTATAAGAATTGTATCTTTCTAGCATTGCGCCCACCCGCCTGCCATCGCCTATGCCCGCCTGCCATCGGCTTTGCCTCAGGCAAATGTCGGGCAGGCTCAGGCACTAGCGGGCAGGTAGCTCAGCATGTATTACACATACGTTCTAAAAAGCGAGATAGATAGTAAACTTTATATTGGCTGGACTGATAATTTAAGAAATCGATTGGCCAAACATAATAATGGGCAAGTGCCGGCAACGGCTTCTCGAAAACCTCTTAAACTGCTATATTACGAAGCGTGCATGAATAAAAATCATGCAATAGCCAGAGAAAAATATTTCAAGACTGGCTATGGCAGGAGTTTCTTAAAACTAAGAATATAAGCGCCCATAGCTCAGTCGGTAGAGCAGCTCCCTTTTAAGGAGAAGGTCCGAGGTTCGATCCCTCGTGGGCGCACCAATTATAACTTTAATAATATCTTTTCCACCAATGTTTCTATCTCTCCTTCTCCTCGGCGAGCTTTGTGGTAATCGACAACCAAAGAAGTTTGTAAGTTTATAAGTTCAGAAGACGAGAAGTTCTTCAAAAAACTTTTTGCTTTGGAATATGGAAACGGCTTCATATCCGCCTCTGCCGCGCTCTTAGTTTTTAAAGCTAAAAGCATGGACTTTGTCTGCCAGAATAATTTGAAGAAAATTTCTTCAGCTGAAACTCCGGCCAAAAGAGCTTCTTGGTAAAAGAGCCAGGCGTTTTTTTTCTTTCGAGCGCCGACAGCATCAGTAAAAGCGAAGATGTTAAATTCCCTTCCTTTCTTGTCTAGAGGCAAGGACTCGCTCTCTTCTGTTTCTTGAAGATTGACATCTACAACAGTTCCGAATAAATCTTTGTGATAAAACTCATCCATAACGTTCCATCTGTCCCCAATTTTCTCCCACCGATACTTCGGCAATAATAGGCACTCCGTGAGTTTCTTCGCCTTCTAATATGCTCTCCATGATTTGTTTGAATTCCTTAGCGGCTTCATCGATAAAAGAATTTTCTACCTCATATACTAGCTCGTCATGCACTTGAAGTATTAGAAATGCATTCTTGCTTTCTTTTTTGATGTAATCATCAATTCTTTTCATGGCGATTTTAATGATATCGGCTTGAGTGCCTTGCATAGGCGCGTTGATGGCCATCCTCTCGGCTTGCGCTTTTACATAAGACAACGGCGATTTAAACCCGCTAAAGTAGCGCCTTCGGCCGAATAAGGTTTCCGTATAGCCCTTGCGCTCTGCTTCAGCTTTAACTTTATCTATATAGGCCGCCAGTCCGGTAAAGGTTGCAAAATATTTGTTGTAAAACTCCTGGGCTTCTTTGCGCTCCACTCCAAGGTTTGCCTTAAGCGCATTGACGCCCATGCCGTAAAGAATACCGAAATTGATGGCCTTAGCGTGGCTACGCATAGCCTTGTCCACTTTTTCGGGCGGCACTTTAAAAACCCGGGAGGCGACGCCCGCATGAACATCCGTTCCGGATTTAAATATTTCGATTAATTTTTTATCTTTTGAGAGAATGGCGGCGATGCGCAATTCAATTTGAGAATAATCCAGCGCCACCAATTTGAAGCTTTTTTCAGCAACAAAAGCGTTCCGCACCGCCCTGCCTAATTCCGTTTTCGAAGGAATGTTCTGAAGATTGGGATTATTGGAAGCCATTCGTCCTGTCGTGGTGCCAGCTTGGAGAAAAGTGGAGTGGAGCCGGGAATTTTTATCGAGAAGAGGCGGTATGGCGTCAATGTAAGTGGATAGGAGCTTCGTGAGTTCGCGATATTCTAGAATTAGTCCAATGATAGAGTGTTTTTCTCTTAGCTTTTCAAGTTCTGATTCTTTTGTAGAAAGAGCGCCGCCCGGAGTTTTTTTCTGCCTTTTATCGGCAAGCCCAAGCTTATTAAACAATACATCTGAAAGTGTCTTGGTGGAATTGATGTTAAACTCCTCGCCCGCCTCTTTCCAAATAGCTTTTTCCAACCGTTTTTGTTCTTTGTGATATTTAGCGGAAAGGTCGGCAAGGATTTCTCTATCAATTTTGATGCCACGCTCGTTCATTTTCTCCACGATAGACATGATGGGTTTCTCAATATCTTCAAAAACTTTTCTCACTTTGCGTTTGTCAAGCTCGTTTTCCAAAATTTTTCTCGCCTCTTTCAAATCTTTCGTCTTTGTGAAACTCGCCACGTCTTCCAAGGTCGGGCTGGTAAGATTGGAATCTATAACCCAGAGCATTAAAGGCAAATCTTTCGCTTCTTCGTTGAACACAGGCAAGACCAGCGGAATAACCCCGGATTTTTCCGCCAACTTCCTCACTCTGTCGCTCAAAGTACGGAATCCCAATACCTGAAAAAACTCCAGAACTTTCTTTAACTCAAAATTTTCTTTCCAGTTTTTCGGTAAGACAAAATCAATCGGCGCGTCGGTCCTGATGGTAGCCAATGTTTTGGAAAAAAGCGCTTCTTCTTTATTGTCTTTCAAGATTTGGCGGATGCGGTCGCTTATATCGGCTTTGGCGAGATTTTTATAAATATTCTCGATAGTGCCGAAGGCTTGGATAAGTGAGGTTGCGGTTTTCTCCCCGATGCCTTTGACTCCGATGATGTTGTCGGATGGGTCGCCTCTCAGACCTTTGTAGTCAACGAGCAGTTTCGGGACAAAGCTGAATCTCTCTAACACCTTTTTCTCATCGTAAAGAATGGTGTCTGAAATGCCTTTTTTCAACGTATAAACTTGAACCTTTTTATTGTCCACCAACTGCATCGCGTCCATATCGCCGGTAGCAATAACAATGTCAACCTTGCTCTTCATCTTCGAGACGATTGTTCCTATAATGTCGTCGGCTTCAAAGCCAGGATGAGAATAAATAGGTATGCCCAGGGCGGTAAAAATATCTTTAGCCCTCTCAAGTTGAAGTATTAAATTCTTATCGGCTTCTTTGCGTCCGGCTTTATATTCTTTATAAGCTTCATGGCGATAAGTCGGGCCTTCGAGGTCAAAACAAGCCACCAGATAATCGGGTTTTAAGTCGTCAATAATTCTAATGAGCATCGCCACCAAGCCGTACAAAGCGCCGGTGGGTTCTCCGGTGGAAGCGGCGGTAAATTCCGGCAGAGCGTGATAAGCGCGATGAATAATGGCGTGGGCATCGAAGAGGACAAGTTTAGAAGTTTTTAAGTTTTTAAGTTTAGAGGGCATGTTTAAAATAAATTCTTTTGGAACCTTTTGGGATGATGCCTTCGACTTTTTCCGGCCATTCAACAAGTATTAAATTTTCCGGGTCAGCTATTAATTCTTGCCACCCTAATTGCAACAATTCTTGTTCGTTCTCGAGTCTGTAAGCGTCTACATGAATAAGTTTTTTAAAGCCGCGCCAATCCACCGGGTAGACTTTCATAATTATGAAGGTCGGGCTTACAACGTGTTCCTCTATGCCCATTATTTTCGCCAGATTTTTTACAAAATAGGTCTTACCCGACCCCAATTCTCCTTGCAGTCCTATAACAGTCGCTTTCATCTTTGTATTATACATCCCACTTCGCACGAGGCTACGCGGGACAAGGAAAAAGGGCGGGAACTTGCGTTCCCGCCCGAGAGTCACCGAGCATAGCATGACCGTTGACCCCCTTGGAGATATTGGACATGCCAGGCTTCCTCCCGACGGCCGTTCTGGCCGACGTAGAAGTGACGGCTGTCAGAACCGAGATAGGCTCCGTCGATTCCTACACCACGAGCCGACAAGAGCAGTGAGTAGTCATCCCCCGGATAACGCTGTAAAATCAGCGTCGCGGTGTTTCCGTACGTAATCGCCGTTTCATTTTCCCGAGGCGATTTAACGTATATGGTTGAGTTGACACAGTCATTTGTTACGACCACATCAACAGTCGGGAAAAAGTTGAAGTTATAACTTCGACCTCCCGCCATTCGCGCCGCGCACCCGCTTGTCATCAATACAACAAGCGTTAACAACAAAAAGAGTTTTTTCATATCTCTAACCTCCCTTTTGCTAGTATACACCTAAATAGATATAATGTCAAGAGCGAGGATTTTGGCTAGAAGCTGTATCATTTAACGATGGTTCAATTCGATGAAGAAAAGCAGGAAGAACGCGTAGCCGCTCTCCGCAAAAAGGAGGAGGAGGAATTAGTAAAAACTTTGGCCGAGCGCGATAGTATTCCCTACTTGGACCTTTCCATGCATCCTATAAACATTGACGCGCTTAGAGTGGTGAAGGAAGCTGATGCTCGTGCCGCAAACCTCGCCATTTTCAACGCTACGGACAAAAACATCGATGTCGCAATCCTGTCTCCGGAAAACGGCAAAACTAAAGAAGTGTTGGAAGACTTAAAGCGCCACGGCTATAAGCTTGAGATTTTTATGGTTTCGCACGAGAGTTTAAACAGAGTATGGGACCGGTATAAAGATTTATCTTACTCCTTTGAAACAAAGTCCGGCGCTCTGGACATTTCAAACGAGGAAATCATTAACGTTACCAAAAAAGTTCGTTCAATTGCCGACGTAAAAGCTCTCATTGAAGAACTCTTAAATATGAAGCGGGCTTACAAAATTTCTAAAATTCTGGAAATCATATTGGCCGGTGCCATTGCCTTAAATGCATCAGATATTCACTTAGAGCCGGAGGAAAAAGATTTGCGTCTGCGTTATCGCCTGGATGGCGTCTTGACCGATATTCTCCACTTTGATTCGGAAACTTTCGAGCTCTTGCTCTCACGCATTAAACTGGTCAGCGAACTTAAACTTAATGTCAAAGACCGCGCTCAAGACGGAAGATTCTCCATTAAGCTGGGCGAGCAGGAAACTGAAGTGCGAACTTCTACCTTGCCCGGCCCGTATGGAGAATCGGTGGTGCTAAGAGTATTAAATCCGGAATCCATAGCCGTGGAGTTAAACGAGCTTGGAATCCACTCGCGCCTTTTAATTCTTTTAGAAAAAGAGATTAAAAAGCCCAATGGCATGATTCTCGTTACGGGCCCGACAGGCTCCGGCAAGACGACCACTCTTTATGCTTTTCTTAAAAAGATTTACACGCCTGATATCAAAGTAATTACCATTGAAAATCCGATTGAATACCACATCGAAGGCATCGTCCAGACCCAAACGGAAACAGATAAGGGTTACACTTTCGCCGAAGGATTGAGGAGCGCTTTGCGCCAAGACCCGGATGTCATCATGGTGGGAGAAATCCGCGATTCGGAAACAGCCGGAGTGGCCATTAACGCCTCGCTCACGGGACACTTGGTGCTTTCCACTCTTCATACCAATAACGCCGCCGGCTCATTCCCCCGGCTTTTGGACCTGGGAGTTAATTCCAAAGTGGTCAGTTCCGCATTAAACGTTTCCATCGCTCAAAGATTGGTGCGCAAACTCTGCGAATCTTGCAAACAAGAAAAAGTTCTTGAAGGAGAATGGAAAAAGAAGGTGGAAATAATTTTAAATGCCGTAGACGATAAGAGTTTGCTTGAGGGAGTACAGAGAGAAAAAATCTGGACAAACACCGGATGTGAAAAGTGCGGCAATCTGGGATTCAAAGGCCGGATTGGAGTGTTTGAAGCCATTTTTGTGGATGCTAATATTGAAAAAGTGGTAATTGAAAATCCTTCCGAGCGCGACATAAGAGAGGCGGCTAGAAGCCAGAAACTTTTAAACTTGGCTCAAGACGGAGTACTGAAAGCGCTTTTGGGAATTACAACATTAGAAGAGCTCGACAGAGTCATAGACCTTTAGTAGATTTAAACGAGAATCAAGTCCGCAAATCTCTAAGCAAAAGCTGAACTATTGTCTTAAGGATAACTTCAGTCCGATAAATCGGGCCAGAGCGTCCTTAGAAAACCGTCCGTTGCTTAGAGATTTGTGCACTGGATTCAGCTGAAGCTTGCCCACCCCAGATACCTTTGAAGTAGGACAGTTAGAATTAATTGGCGAATTAAGAATTAATTAACTGTCATGAAAAAGAAATATAATCATTTGAGAGAAGAGGAGAGATTTGTGATTGAGAAACTGTATCGAGTAGGAGTACTGGTG
>JACOVQ010000007.1 GCA_016177225.1 Candidatus Zambryskiibacteriota bacterium | reverse complement strand
TCTTTTTGGGGTTGCCGAGTGAAGCGAGGCGGTGGCGGGGCTTTCGTGGAGCGTACGATTTAATTCAGAGTCATCACGCGCTCCGCGCGTGCCTCATTACCGATTTTGGAAATAGGTTCTAACTTGGTACAATAGAGACACACTTCAATAAATTCAGTGTAAACAAATGAAAAAGGTTTTAGTAGTTGTCGGGCCAACAGCTTCGGGTAAAAGTGATTTGGCAGTTCGATTAGCCAAGAAACTCAATGGCGAAATAATTTCCGCAGACTCAAGACAAGTATATAAAGGCCTCAATATCGGTACTGGCAAAATTACCAAGAAAGAAATGCGAGGCGTTCCGCATCATATGTTGGATCTAATTAATCCGAAGAAACAATTCAGTGCAAGCGAATTTACATCTAAAGCTAATGAAGCTATAAAGCTTATCGAAGCTAAAAAAGCTCTCCCTATTGTAGTTGGCGGGACGGGATTCTATATTGATGCGCTGACTGGCAGAACTAGCTTCCCTGATGTAGGTCCTAATAAATTACTAAGGAGAAAGCTGAATAAGTTAGATAACAGAAGACTTTTTGAAATGTTGAGGAAGAAAGACCCCAAGCGGGCAAAAACAATTGACGCAAATAACAAAGTCAGGTTGATTAGAGCATTAGAAATAATTGATAAATATGGTTCTGTGCCTCAACTTGGAAGTTCAACTTCCAAGTATAAATTCATTTATATTGGCTTAAGACCAAATGATTTGAAAGAACGAATTATAAAGAGAGTAAAACAAATGTTTAAGAAAGGGCTTTTAAGAGAGATTTCTAAATTAAAAAGGTCTGGTGTATCAGAGAAGCGACTTATGGAACTGGGTTTTGAATACTGGCATCCGACTGAGGAAAGCTTGTTCAGAGATACCGTCCGTTATGCCAAGCGCCAGATGACTTGGTTTAAACGCAATAAAAATATAAGATGGTTTGACCCGTCACAATATAAAGACATTGAAAATTATGCAAAAAGAAACGGATGATTTTAAAATTATCGGGGGCAAGAAGCTTTCTGGCACTATCGAAACCAATACTTCTAAAAATGGCGCTTTGGGACTCTTCTGTGCTTCTCTTCTAAACAAGCAACCGACTACTCTTCATGGCATTCCGAAGATAGAAGAGATAGCGAGAATTATAGAAATATTTGAAAGTATAGGGGTAAAAATCAAGTGGATAAACAAAAATTCCGTCATTATCACGCCGCCGAAAAAATTTCACTTAGAGAAAATTGATAAAAATGCTTCATCGCGAATACGCTCGATTCTAATGATGATAGGAGCTTTGGTGCATTTTGAAAAAGATTTTCGTATCCCGCATGCCGGCGGATGCAAAATGGGACAGAGAACTATAGCGGCGCACCGATATGGGCTCGAGAGCTTAGGAGCAAAAATTACAACCAAAGATACTTACTATCAAATCAAAAGCAACAGATTGAAACCGGCTGACCTGGTGCTCTATGAAGCAAGCGACACCGCAACAGAAAATTTACTTATCGCTGCCGCACTTATTCCGGGCAAAACTACTTTGAGATTCACTCCGCCAAATTATCAAGTGCAAGAAGTTTGTTTCTTTTTAGAAAAATGCGGCGTAAAAATTGAAGGCATAGGCACAAGCACCCTCGTTATCCACGGAGTGAAAGAAATAAATAAGTCAATCGAATATTGGAATAGCGAGGACCCTACGGAGTCGATGATGTTTATAGCAAGCGCCATAATGACAGGCTCAAAATTAAAAATTACTAGATGCCCTATCGACTTTCTATCGCTCGAGATTCTTAAGCTGGAGAAGATGGGCTTGAAATACGAAAAGTCTAAAATTTACTTGGCTCGAAATGGACGCACGCGCCTTTGCGACCTTACGATTTATCCTTCCAAGCTTAAGGCTCTGCACGACAAGATTCATGCTACTCCGTACCCGGGGATTAATGTGGACAACCTGCCATTCTTCGTGCCTATCGCAACTCAAGCCCTAGGTAGTACGCTTATCCACGACTGGATGTGGGAAAATCGCGCCATCTACTTTACTGAATTATCTCGACTGGGAGCAGATATCATTTTGGCTGACCAACATCGCGTTATTATCAAGGGACCTACCGAGCTTCACGGCAATGAGATCGTCTGTCCGCCAGCTCTCCGCCCCGCCATGATAGTCTTGGTAGCAATGCTCGGGGCCAATGGAGAATCTATCTTACGAAACGTCTATTCTATACAGCGGGGATATGAAAATATAGCAAAAAGGCTTAATAACATAGGCGCAGATATATCTTTAATAAACTAGCGGGCGATCTAGGAATCGAATCTCGGATAGCGGATTTGGAGGCCATAGTTATACCACTTAACTAATCGCCCATTCGGTTGTTTTACAAACATATAAACAGATATGCCCGGCAACAAAATGTACGCCGGGCATCAAGCATTACACCGCAATCTGCTTACCTTTATCTTCCCTTATCTCAAAGTGACAGAGTTCCTGATGTGACATAATCAGGTCTCCAATCGCTTCTGTTTCAGATTTTCCAGAACCCGATATTTCTGGATAATCGTTTAAAACAGCATAACAAACTCCGTATTCCCAATAAACGAAAACTCTCATACCAATCGCCTCCTATTGTCGTCTCCATTTATACTACCACAAAATCATTTATCTCCGAATCGGCATCCATGTTCATAGGACCATAAAAGCATTCTTTGCGATTGGTGTAGGCCGCCCACATCCGATCTCCGTAAGAATAGTGCCACCACTCAAGAGGATAATTAACAAATCCAGCTTTGGTCATAGCATCATATAAAGTTTTCCTGTTTTTTCTCTGTTTTTCAGTAATCAAATTATTCTCCGTATGAACTTTCATTCCGAAATCTGTTAAGGTCGTGCCCATGTCCAACCTATTTCCCTTTGAATCTATAACCATTATATCCACAGCACCTCCATATTGATGAGATGAGCCACCAGGAGGAGAAGTGTATCTGTTTACCAATTTTCTCCATTTTGAATGCTGAAAAATCATTAATAAAGGATGCTTGATGGCTAATTGCTTTTCTCTTCGTCTATATAACTCCTTTTGCATCCAGATAGGTCTATATGCAGTGACGACGAATAATTTATACCCATTAGGCAAGTAACTGGCCGCAACATATAACAACTTTTGAGCTGATTCTCTTAAGCGGGCATCTAGATATTTGTGTTCTTTTAGTAAAGATAATTTATCTGTTTCTAAAATTTCAACTAGAAACTCATTGGTCTCCTTAATTATAATCTTCTTTATCTCTTCTACTGGAATACCTTTCGTAATTTGACCATTCATAAACTATGCGGGCGATGAGGGAATCGGACCCCCGATGTTCGTTTTGGAGACGAACGTTATGCCACTTAACTAATCGCCCTTTGAGCGTATATTAGCACGATTTAGGCTTTCTTCTCCTTATAAACGGTATGTTTGCGAACTATTGGGTTATATTTCTTAAATTCGAGTTTGTGCTCGACGGACTTGCGGTTTTTGCGCGAGTAATATGTGTGGCCTTTGCCGGCGCCTTTTTCGTTCCCTACCGAAACTAACTTTATGAGATGGTCTTGTGACATGGCGGGTAGTTTACATCAAGACAAAACAATTGACAATAAGGCTTAAACAAATATAAAATTAACGCAGAATTTGTTCCCGAAAGGAGGTGATGATTATGAGTACGCAAGTTCAAGTAACAGCAAAGCACTTGCGGACATTTCTAGAAAAAGCGGACCCAACATTGGTACCGGCTGGGCAAAATCTCTTGCGTCTAGCCAGAAACACTAAAGCAGATTTAGAAGAAGCCATGGCCGACTTAGAAGAGTGGCTTAAAGAAAACCGACCCCGCCGCGAAAGGACGACTTCATGAACGCACTTACCCTAAACGCCCGGCACCGACACCTCACCGCGTCGCGCCGGGCGTTTTCAATTACACAATATAAATTATAAAAAGTCGAGTGCGCCGGGCAGGATTCGAACCTGCGTAGGCCTAAGGCCGCCAGATTTACAGTCTAGTGCGATTGACCACTCCGCCACCGACGCAATTTGGCTATTTTAATATACAAAAGCTGTGGTTGCAAAAACAAAATATAGCTGGTACTGTTAAATTGATGTCTCCCTAGTAGCCACTTCGTTGTTCTCTCCTCGAAGTCGTGAACTTAGAGACACTCAAGCCGCTGGCTAGTTCGAGGAGCAATCCTCATGGGGGACTACCAGCGGCTCTTTTATTTCATAACCGCTTCCCCGCCCGCAACGCTCTCGCTTGCGAGGCGGGCGGGCCTTTTCGAAACTATAGTGCTAACCGAGCCGGAACGCTTGCTCTTGCTCACATCAAAAGCAAAGCTTCCGCCTCGCACGTCTACTGTAACCGTTCCTCCCGAGAGCACTTTATTGGATATCATCATTGAAGCTACAGAATTGAGAATTTTTTCTTGTATCAGTCTCTTGAGCGGACGCGCGCCATACTGCGGGTTATATCCTTCTTTGGTTAACAGTTCTAACACCGGTTCTGTCACAAATAAGTCAATCTCCTTTTCTGCCAGACGCTTCCTCACAATATCCACCTGAATTTTAACAATATTTTTAATCGCCTCTTTAGAGAGAATGTCAAAGACGATGATATCATCCAAACGATTGATAAACTCCGGGCGGAAGTGTTCTTTCAAAGACTCAAGTACTTTATCCTTCACGCCTCCGTAGTCTTCCGCTTCGCCCTTGGAAAAGCCGATGGTTTGCATTTTATCGATATATTGCGCGCCGATATTTGAGGTCATGATGATTACCGTGTTTTTGAAGTTGACTACCCTGCCCTTGGCGTCTGTCAGCCGGCCGTTATCAAGAATTTGCAAGAGAATGTTAAAGACTTCCGGATGAGCTTTCTCTATTTCATCAAATAGAATGACGGAGTACGGCCTGTGGCGCACAGATTCAGCAAAGCTCGAACCTTCTTCAAAGCCGACATAACCAGGCGGCGCGCCGATGAGCTTCGAGACAGAGTGCTTCTCCATCAATTCCGACATATCGACGCGAATCAAAGCTTTCTCGTCATCAAACATAAATTCCGCCAGCGCTTTGGTAAGCTCCGTCTTGCCGACACCAGTAGGTCCGAGGAAGATGAAGGAACCGATAGGTTTATGCGGGTCTGAAATCCCGGCGCGAGAGCGCTTAACGGTGTCAGAAATTTTCTTGACCGCTTCGTTTTGTCCGACAATGCGCCTCTTGAGAAAATCTTCCATGCGATAAAGTTTTTCCGCTTCTTCTTCGAGCATTCGCGACACCGGAATGCCGGTCCAGCGGCTAACGACAGTGGCAATATCTGAAGCGGTAATTTCTTCTTTAAGAATTCTTCGCGAGCCTTGAAGTTTCTTAAGACGCTTGGTTTTAGCATCAAGCTCTTTTTCGAAATGTGGAATCTTGCCATAGCGCAATTCGGCCGCGCGAGAAAGGTCGGCGTGCGCTTCAGCCGCTTCAGTCTCGAGGCGCAAGGTTTCAAGATTTTTCTTAATTTCTTTTATTTCTCCTACCGTTTCCTTTTCGTTTTTCCACTTGAGTTCTATTTCTGAAGTTTGCTCTTTGAGGTCGGCAATTTCTTTATCGATAATCTTAAGACGCGCTTTTACTTTCAAATTTTTCGTTTCTTTCTTTAACGCTTCTTTCTCGATTTCCAATTTCATGATTTTCGACTGCGCTTCTTGTAAAATTGGCGGCATGTTTTCCAGAGAAATTTTGAGAAATGAAGCGGCTTCGTCTATCAGGTCAACCGCTTTGTCCGGCAAAAACCTATCGGTAATATAACGAGCGGAGAGTGATACTGCAACTTGTATGGCGTCATCGGTAATGTGAACGCTGTGGTAAAGTTCGTAGCGTCCTTTAAGGCCGCGAAGAATGGTCATAGCGTCTTCGACTGAAGGCTCTTGGACGTAGACCGGCTGGAAGCGGCGAGTCAGAGCCGGGTCTTTCTCAATATGTTTCTGATATTCGCGGAGTGTGGTAGCACCGATAGCGCGCAACTCGCCTCTCGCGAGAGATGGTTTGAGCATATTGGAGGCATCCATTGAGCCTTCGGCCGCACCGGCGCCAACAATAGTATGAATCTCATCAATGAAGAGGATGATTTTACCCTCCGACTTTTCTATTTCTTTGATGATATTTTTCAACCGCTCTTCAAACTCGCCGCGATACTTGGTGCCGGCAATTAAGAGCCCGACGTCGAGCGATACGAGCTCTTTTTCTTTAAGCGACTCGGGCACATTGCCGGAAGCCATGCGGAGCGCCAGGCCTTCGGCAATGGCGGTTTTACCAACGCCGGCTTCGCCAATTAGAATAGGATTATTTTTGGTACGACGGGAAAGGATTTGGATGATGCGCGAAATTTCGTCGTCGCGGCCGATGACCGGGTCGAGTTTGTTTGTTTTTGCGAGTGCGGTTAGAGAGCGGGTAAATTTGGTCAGCGATTTATACTTTTTATTTTCTTTTGGTTCAGCAGGTCCGACCTTTTTGAGCTCTTCCAAAACTTTAATGACGGTTTGCCTGTCAATCTTAAATTTTAAAAGAAGTTCGCGCGCTTCGCCTGGGATGTCAAGCACGGCGATGAAGAGATGTTCGGTGGAAACAAATTCATCGCCAAGAGACTGTGCTACCTTCGAAGAAGATTCGATAGTATGCGCCAATTCCGGAGTCAGATAAATTTGATAGGAAGGAGACAAAGTTGAGCCGGCTTCCGGACTCTCTATAACATCAAGGACGGAGTCAGAGAGAAGGATAGTGTCGACTTCCATTTTATCGAGAATGGAAATAACCATGCTCTCTTCCTGTAAAAGCAACGCCGCCAATAGATGCATCGGATTAACGTGATTTTGCCCGCGCTCAATAGCAAGCTCGTGGGCTTTCCTGATAACTTCTTTCGCCTTGGTCGTGAAGTGGTTAAATGGTTGCATTCTATTTTTACTTTCTACTAGGTAGTTGCATTTTACTATAAAACGGCACGTCTGGCAAAAGACTTCAAAAAGTTTTTATTCTATGGGGTTTTATAGCCAATACTTGACTTTTTATGTGAAATAGTGTACGATTTAAGAAGGAGGTCAATTATGGCGCTTGTAACAAAGATGGCTCTGGCCATAGCATGCACACTTCTTGTGATTGGAATATATCTCTATCTTCGACCTGTGCGGTACGAATATAGAGGCCTCAAGTATGTCGAGCGGCGAGATGGCCGCACCTGCTCGTATTTCCCGCATGACAACTGGGAGCAACTGCCGTTGATATGCGACGATACAGCAGCGGTTCGTAAAAGACATGGCCGTCAGTAAAAACTAGATTCGGCACTCGCAAGGGTGCCGGATTTCTTTTTATTTTATTCTCAAATTCTTGAGAACTTGAGAATGTTTCTAGGACTTAATAAGTTTAATTAGGATTGCGGTGGCGCGTTTTAGATCGGAGAGAGTAGTGAAGCGGCCTAGGGAGAAACGTACGGGCATATCTCTAGGTTCAGGTTTATTGGCATTGCATGCAGGCCCAGCAGAAACCATCACTCCCCCACTATCAAGCTTGAGCACTAGAAATTCCGGGAGAATCCCCGGGACAGAAACATTCACGATGTTTGGTGAAATTTTATTAACTTCCACGTTAGGCAGATTACTTTGAATCTCTTTGGCAAAATCGTCAGCCAACTTATCGAGCCGCTTAAACTCACTTTCTCTATCCCTTACAGCAATCTCGAGAGCTTTAGTAAAACCTACAATGAGAGGTGCGGGTAGCGTGCCGCGGGGAGGAAGATTGAGCTTCACGCCCCTTCTCACCACCAACGCCCCAATACCTTTTGGCCCGTAGAGTTTGGCGCTATCAAGGGTAAGCATGTCGCAAGAAAGCCGTTCTAAACTAACGTCAAAATATTGTGCTGTCTGCGAAGCATCGACGTGGAGAAGCGGTCCGCCAGTTGGCGGATTCTTTTTCCTTTCCTTGCGAATCTGGCGCCCAAGCTTGTTGTCCGTAGTCACACTTGAGACCAAAACGACTTCTTTAGATTTATTTTCAACAATCGCTTCGGATACAGATGGATGGCTTTCTTCCTCAAAAATTATTTTGCCAGGGCGTACCCCTCTCACCGCAAGAACATTGGCTTCCGTACCGCCAGAGGTGAAGATGACTTCATCCACGTTCACTCCCAAGATACTGGCTATCGCGTGACGACACTTTTTCATCTCTTTTTTCACCGTCTCTCCCTCCGCATAAATTGCATTCGGATTATAAAATTCGCGCGACCAGTAATTCTCCATCGTCTTTAAAACTTCCGGCAAAACCGGAGTCGCAGACGCATAGTCCAGAAAAATTCTTTTTCGTTTAAACCAATTCATTTCGCCATTTTATATATTTTTATGATAAGGTAAAGTCTCTGTATGGCTGAATTACGCCCACCAGTAGTAGCAATGCTTGGACATATCGACCACGGCAAGTCGAGTCTGTTAGACTACATTCGCAAAACTAATATCGTAGAAAAGGAAGCAGGAGGTATTACTCAACATCCAAGTGTGTATGAAATCACTTGTACCAATGGAACACACATTACATTTATCGACACACCGGGACACGAAGCGTTTACCTCAATTCGTACTCGCTGTGCCAGTGTCGCTGATATTGCGATATTGATAGTCTCCGCCGAAGACGGAGTGAGACCTCAGACGGTTGAGGTTATTAAATATATTAAAGAATGCAATCTTCCTTATCTGGTCGCAATTACCAAAGTGGACAAAACCAACGCCGATATAGGACGAGTCAAACAAAGTCTCGCCGAGAACGAAGTGTATGTGGAAGGATATGGCGGTAATATTTCTGTTGTCGAGGTATCCGCGGTAACCGGGCAGGGAGTAGATGATTTGCTCGACATGATTGGGCTTTTGTCAGAATTTGAGGGTAAAACTGCCGAGAGAGATGTTTTGGGTTCGGGAGTGATTATTGAATCGAGGCTCGACCCCAAGCGTGGCATTACGGCGGTAGGAATAATTCAAGAAGGTACCGTTAAACAAGGTCTTTTCGCGGCTTCTTCCGGAACTATTGCTCCAATCAGATTTTTGTTAGACACTGAAGGTAACACGGTTGAAGAATTAAGTTTCTCAAGCCCGGTGCAGATCATTGGGTGGGATAAAATGCCCATGATTGGAGCGGAATTTAAGACGTTTTTAAAAAAAGAGGACGCGCTCACGTACGCAGAATCCTTCGCAGAGAAAGGTCGAACCTTAGGTACTGATTCCCAAGGTTCGACCTTAGGGAGCAAGACCTTGGAGAGCGAAGGAGTGGTTGCGCTGCCGATAGTACTTAAAACAGATACGGCGGGAAGTTTAGAAGTGGTGTCAAATGAGCTTAATAAAATTTCCCGCGAGAAAATTACGCCGAAAATTATTTCCTCCGGCGTCGGCGCCATCAATGAAAACGATGTTAAATCTGCTCTTACCGCTCCAGACACTTATATCATCGGCTTCAATACGAAAGTTGATTCGCAAGCGGCAAATCTTGCGGAGCGCTCCGGTATCGCTATTTTAACTTTTAACATTATTTACGAGTTGACAGATAAAATTCAGGAACTTTTAGCTGAAAAAGAGCCGAGAGTTGAAACCGAACAAATCGAATGTTCAATAAAAGTCTTAAAAATATTTAGCACCGCCAAAAATAAACAGGTTATAGGGGGAAAAGTGCTCTCCGGTACATTTCGGCAAGACACAGAAATTAAAATTATCAGGCGCGAATCAGAAATCGGGCGCGGCAAAGTAAAAGAGCTTCAAAAAGGAAGGGTTGCGACTTCAAGTGCTAACGAAGGAGAGGAGTTCGGCGCTCTTATAGAATCAAAATTTGAAATCGCCCCGGGAGATACATTGGAAGTAATTACAAAAGTAATAAAATAATTCAGTGCGGGTAGCGAGAATCGGACTCGCGTTTCAACCTTGGGAAGGTTGCGTCCTACCACTAAACCATACCCGCATTCTAACAAGTGCTCGAGGTGAGAATCGAACTCACATGACCTTGCGGTCACAACATTTTAAGTGTTGCGCGTATACCAATTCCGCCACTCGAGCAATGTACATAATTGTACAATGCCAAAAAGCTTTTCAGCTACAAGAAAGCTCCAGGGAGCTTTCTTGAGGCCTAGGTCGGACTCGAACCGGCGCATAACTGTTTTGCAGACAGCCGCGTTACCCCTTCGCCACTAGGCCAATACTGATACACATTATCATAATTGAAAAGAGCCCGCTTTTCTGAAATAATACGAAGTGCTTGCGCCCATAACTCAGCTGGTAGAGTAGCTCCCTCTTAAGGAGAATGTCCCAGGTTCGACCCCTGGTGGGCGCACAAGTGCGAAGGCACTATTGTCGAGGTGGCGAAATTGGTAGACGCACTGCGCTTAGGACGCAGCGGGGTAACTCATGGAGGTTCAAATCCTCTCCTCGACACAATTGACGAAGTTAATTGTGTCGTAGATTTGAAGGCCGGAGGCTGACGAGCCAAGGCGGGGTCGCGAGATTTTTCAGCAGAAAAATACTCGTGACCAAATCCTCTCCTCGACACCAAACTTGCTTTTAGCTTCCAACTTTAATACTGTGAACCGCGGAACCTGGCTCATTCAAGAGCCAAATTTTGTTCATCGAAAGGATAATTATGAGAAATTTCCGAGAAATGCTTGAGAATCAATGGTCTCAAAGCAACTTTGTTTGCGTTGGACTCGACAGCGAATTCAGTAAGATTCCTGAGTCCGCGCGCAAGAGTGGTAATGAGTGCGAAGTCAGCATTCCCAACACGGTTGTCGCGTTCAATCACGCAATTGTGGAAGCGACGAAAGACCTCGTGTGTGCCTATAAGCCGAACGCCGCGTTCTACGAGGCGCATGGCACTGATGGTATCGCTGCCTTGCACCGTACGATTGTCGATATTCACATTATCGCACCAGACGTTCCAGTAATTCTAGACGCCAAGCGCGCCGATATCGGCAACACCAACAACGGCTACGTCGAGATGGCATTCGACTATCTAAAAGTTGACGCTATCACTGTCCATCCCTATCTCGGTGCCGAAGCGCTCCAGCCATTTCTGAACAGAGCGGAGAAAGGAATTTTCGTTCTCTGTCGCACTTCCAATCCTGGCGCGAGTGAGTTTCAGGACTTGCAAATTGCCAGCGAACACTTCCTGGGAGCTTCTGAAGCGCTCTACAAAGTAATAGCTCGCAATGTTACGAGGAAGTGGAACAAAAATGGCAATTGTGGTCTGGTCGTCGGCGCAACATACCCCGACGAACTCCGCGAAGTTCGCGGACTCGTCGACGATTTACCACTTCTAATTCCAGGCATCGGCGCGCAAGGCGGTGATTTGGAAAAAACTGTTCGGGCAAGCAAAGATAAGCAGCGAAGAGGAATGATCATCAACTCTTCTCGCGGTATCATCTTCGCTTCAGATGGCCCAGACTTCGCGGAAGTGGCACGCCGCGAAACCGAGAAGCTCCATGATCTCATCAACCAGTACCGATAGAAAGGAGAAACCATGAACGAGCAAGAAGTTCTGCAAGTCCTCGGCAAGGTCGGAGCGGTCATCGCCGACAGTCACATTGTTTACACGTCCGGCAAACACGGCACGGTATACGTCAATAAAGATGCGGTTTACCCGCACACTGCGGAGACGTCTCGCCTCTGTCAAGCAATCGCCAAGCGGTTTGTGGACGACAAAGTGGAAGTGGTAATCGCGCCAGCAATCGGTGGTAACGTCATCGGTCTCGGCGTTCTCTGCAATCGCGGAGGAATCACAACACAAGATGTGGCCGATGTTCCGAAACTCACATCACTCGTGAACGTGAAGCTCGACGCGTAGGACGAAGTAACTTGTCCGCTCTGCGAGCAGAACGTGCCGGTCAACACGGATGTCGGCAAGGGGCGCGAGTTTCTCGCGCGGAAACAAGCACAAACAACTTGAACCGTTTTTGGTTCACAAGGGCTCCGCCGTCGGTTAAGATGGCGGAGCCTTTCTCTTTTTGTTATATTGTCTTGAAATGGGCTCACAAATATTTGAAGGAATTATTCGTGTCACCGGCAAAGGAGTCGGTTATTTCTCCGTGTCTGACAAAGAAGATGATTTGGAGATTCAGCCGGAAAATTTAAATACTGCCCTCAACCGCGATAAGGTAAAAATTGAATCATTAGGCAAAGTTATATTCGGTAGAAAACAAGCTAAGGTCGTAGAAATCATCGAACGACACAAATTGGATTTCGTCGGCACTTTAGAGAAGGACGGCGAAAATTTCTTTTTAAAACCGAACGATAAGAGAATGTATCGGGACATATTCGTGCCCTTCGACTCCGCTCAAGGCGGTTTCGATAAAGAAAAGGTGCAGGTAAAAATTACAAAGTGGATAGACCCTTCCAAAAGTCCGACTGGAGAAGTTATTCGTCGAATCGGAACTGCCGGAGAACACAATGCCGAGATGCTCGGCATTGTGTATGAATCAGGATTCGAAGTCGACTTCCCTCCCGAAGTAGAGAAGGAAGCTAATGCTTGGAAAGAGAAGCATGAAAAAGAAAATAAGTTAAAAGATAGGAAAGATTTTCGAGATGTAACTACTTTCACTATCGACCCGGCGGATGCTAAAGACTTTGACGATGCTATCTCCATCAAGAAATTGGATAATGGCGATTACGAAATTGGAGTTCATATTGCCGATGTTTCCCACTTCGTTATCCCTAATTCCAACTTGGACAAAGAAGCTAAAAAACGCGGCACATCAATTTATCTTGTAGACCGCACTATACCAATGCTTCCGGAAGTGCTCTCTAACGACCTTTGTTCTCTCAACCCAAATGAAGATAAGTACGCATTTTCCGCAGTATTCGTGATAGACAAATCAGGACAAGTTAAAGAAAGATGGTTTGGTAAAACTCTGATTAACTCCGACAAGCGCTTTAGCTACGAAGAAGCGCAGGAAGTTTTAGACCAAAAATCCGGGACATTTTACGAAGAACTCCAGACTCTAAATGATTTGGCTTATAAACTCCGCGAAGAAAGGTTCAGAAAAGGCGCTATCGACTTCGAAACGGAAGAAGTCAAATTCGAACTCGACAGTTTAGGCAAGCCTATCAGAGTATTTAAGAAGGAACGCAAAGATACCAACAAACTGATTGAAGATTTCATGCTTTTAGCAAATAAAGAAGTAGCTACTTATATGCATTTGGCTAATGGCAAAGATTCTCGTGCAGCTTTCGTCTATCGTATCCACGATGTACCGGACAGGGAGAAAATTATCGACCTTGCCACTTTTGTCAAAGCTCTCGGCTTCGAACTCAAACACAAAGACGGCGAAACTACGGCGGAAAATATTACTAAAATGCTCCGCTCCGTCGAAGGAAGTTCTGCAGAAACACTGATTAAAACCGCTTCCATCAGAGCCATGTCGAAAGCAATCTACTCTACCGCCAATATCGGGCACTTCGGCCTCGCTTTCGACTATTACACCCATTTCACTTCCCCCATCCGCCGCTATCCAGATCTCTTGGTGCATCGCTTGCTTCTGCGCTTTTTGCAAAAAGGTAGTATTGAACAAGATGAAATCGCTAAATACGAATACCTGGCTAAAGAAGCCAGCGAAAGAGAACTGGAGGCGGCTGACGCGGAGCGCACTTCCATTAAATACAAACAGGTTGAATATATGTCTGAATTGGTTGGTCAAGAATTTGATGCGACAGTCTCGGGAGTTTCGGAATGGGGAGTTTATGTGGAAGAAGTTAATACCAAAGCGGAAGGTCTGGTCAAACTCCGCGATATGAAAGACGACTTCTATGAATTAAACGAGAAACTCTACGCCATAGTGGGCAAAAATACCGGCAGAAAATATTCTCTCGGCGACAAAGTCCGCGTCAAACTTATCAATTCTGATACCGACCGTAAGACCCTTGACTTCGTGTTTGCATAAACTACACTTTAGTATTTTGATTACATACATAATAAGAAAGCGGTCGCTTTCTTATTATGTATGTCGTAGCGGAGCAAATATTACTAAGAAAAGCCTAACGGAGCCTGTCGAGGCGAGTTCGAGCAGTTTTTCTAGCAAGAAAAAACTGTGTGGTTTTCGTGTAATATTTGCGGAGCGTGTTTATTTAGCCACTTCGACTGCTTGGTCGAATGAGATAGAAAGGAGTTTGGAGACACCGCTTGAACCCATAGTAACGCCGTAAATAATGCCGGCGCGGCTCATGGTCTCGCGGTTGTGAGTAATTAAGATGAGTTGAGAATGTTTGGAGAGAATTTCCACCAAGTCTCCATATTTTTTGGAATTAGATTCATCAAGCGCGGCATCTGTCTCATCAAGAATGATAAACGGCGGCGGATTAACTTGAGAAATAGCAAAAATGAGTGCGATAGATGTTAACGCTCTTTCCCCGCCAGAAAGCATCATGAGAGATTTGATTTTCTTCTTCGGCAGACTTACTTTTATATCCAATCCTTCTTCCACACTTACCTCTTCGTCTCCTTCCGACTCTGCAGATTCTTTGGTTAAAATAAATTCCGCTTCTCCCCCGCCAAACATCGTGGCAAACATTTTGCCGAATTCTTTATTAATTTTCTCCAAGCCAGTATTAAACTCGACCGCTAAACGTCTTTCCAGATCTTTTATAATGTCTTCGAGCGACTTAGCGGATTTGTCGAGGTCAGAAAGTTCTCGCTCCAAGAAAGCGTCTCGCTCGGAAGTTTCTCGGTATTCTTTTTGAATTTCTCCCGAGCCGGAGATGTCAGAATCTTCAAGCCGCATCTTTAATCTCTCTAGAGTACGTCTGCGTTCTTCCTGTTTATCCCAAGTTTCGTCCAGTAGTTTTCCTCTATCCCATGAGAGCTTCCCAACCAAGCGCTCTACTTCAACTAATTCGCGCTTAAATTCCGCTTCCTCAAGTTTCTCTCGTTCTTTCTTTAACTTTTCTATCCTTGCTTCAGCTTCGGCAACACTCTCAGAATGGCCGTCATGCTTTCTCTCTCGTATGAACTCACCAATTCTTTTTATAATTAATCCTACTTCGTTAAGTTTGCTGACCTCTTGATACAGGCCTTCCACTTCTTTAAGCCGCACCGTTTTATGCTCGTCTGAGAGCGCCAGTTTTTTCTCCCTTTCTATGAGTCCTTCTTCAGCCATAATAATGCCGTCTAATTTGGCAAGTTCAGGCGAGGCAGGCGTTTTATGCTGAAAGTATTCTTTAGAAACAGCAATCAGCTCTTCTCGCAAACTCTCCGTTTTCGTCAACTTCTCAGTTTGTCTTTGAAGAAACTTTAGATGCGGGGCAAGCTCTTTGCGCAAGGCTTCAACTTGGCCGATGTTCTCAAAAGTCTTCTGGAGCTTGCGTTCGGATTCCAGCCGTTTGTATTGATAAATTTTCAAGCCTAGAGCGTCTTCGACTATACTCTTCCTGTCTTTAGGTAAAGCGGATAAAATTTTATCCGCTTCGCCTTGAGAGATGATGTGATGGCTGGATATGCCAATATGAGCGCCCGCAAGAAGTTCCAAAACATCTTTAAGCCTGACTTGCGAGCCGTTGATTAAATACTCGTTAAGACCATCTCTGTGAACGACTCTCTCAATCGTTACTTCGGAGAAATCAACATTAGAAAAAACTTTTCGGGAATTATCGAAAATTACTTTAACCGAAGCGCGGTTGGCGCGCGGCTCGCTCGCCGCTCCATTCCAGATGAGGTCTTCGCCGCGCTTGCCACGCATGCTCTTGATAGATTGTTCACCTAAAACAAACCGGAACGCTTCGGCTACATTGGACTTGCCGGAACCGTTCGGCCCGACAATAGCTGAAATGGGAGAATTAAATTCAAAACCATTCTTTTTGGCGAAAGACTTGAATCCCGAGAGTTCTATGGACTTCAGATACATATTACTTCCAGCCTTGAGTTTCCAGTGCATTCTTGGCGGCCTCTTGTTCAGCGTCTTGTTTGGATTTACCTTCGCCTTCGGCGTATAGTTCCTTTCCGACATACACTCCGACGATGAAATGTTTGTCGTGGTCCGGACCGGATTCTTTAAGAGTTTTATACAAAGGAGTTGTGCCGATAATCTCTTGAGCTTTTTCCTGAAAAAGAGACTTCGAATCTATCCAAGCGCCTTCTTTAAGAATTTCCTCCGTGATGGCAAGAAAATTTTTGAGTATAAAATCTTTCGCGACTCCGTATCCTTGGTCAATGTAAATAGCGCCGATAACGGCTTCCAGAGTGTTGGCGAGAATATATTGCCGCGCTCGGCCGGTATCCTTGGCTTCGCCCTTAGACAGAAGCAGATAATCATTGACTCCGAGAGTCTGTGCTACGCGAGAGCAAGTATCAGCGTTTACTAAAGCGGAGCGGAGAGAAGTCAATTCTCCTTCGCTGGCATTTTTCATCCTTCCAAAAAGGTGGTCCGTAATGACAAGCTCGAGCACTGCATCACCCAAAAATTCCAGGCGTTCATTGTGTTCCAGAGCAAGAGTGCGGTTTTCGTTGATATACGAACGATGAGTAAAAGCCTGTTTTAATAGGTTTTTGTCTTTGAAATTTATTCCCGCGCTTTCTTCAAATTTACTAAAATCCATTCTATTTGCCTTCGGCCAGTTTAGTAATAGCCTTAGTCACGACGGGCAGAATATCATCATAAAAGTTCAGGTCAAGTATGTCGGCCAATTTAAACCAGCGCACATCATCAAGCCCACCCTGTTCTTCTTTCTTCTCCAAGGTCAAGTCTATAAATGGCGCTTCGGCCAAATAATACGCCACATGCTTCACAAGCTTGCCCTTCTCCGGGTGATACGTCGAGTAAGAATTCTCTCCCAGCTTTTCTAGGACTTTAACCGGAATACCAAGCTCTTCTTGCGCTTCCCGAGTCAAGCCATCTTGTTCGCTCTCCGTGCCTTCAAGCTTGCCTTTAGAAAGCGTCCAGTGGCCAAAGACGTCGTGCACAAGAGCAAGGTATATATTTCCTTTGTGCTTGGCATATACCACAGCGCCGGCAAGTCTCTCCACCGGCAGTTTGTCAAGCGGCACATTGCCGTATTTCTTGCGAGGCTTGGAAGTATCATTTTTGCCCGGTTCGCCGAGTTCTTTGTACACCGCGCCTAAAACACCGTTGACGAAACGCCCGGAAGTCTCTCCGCCGAAATTTTTGGCAAGCTCTATTGCTTCATTGATGGCCACCTTCGGCGGCACTTCATTGCGGTCGGCAAAAAGGAGTTCGCAAAGGCCGATACGTAAAATATTGCGGTCTACTACCGCAATTTTATCTATCGGCCAATCCGGAGCCGCTTTCTCTATGATAATATCGAGGTCTCGCTTCTTCTCCAGTACGCGCTTCAAAAGAGTCTCCATAAAGAGCTTGTCATTCGAGCCGGGAGAAAACTCGGCGATATTTTTCTCTAAAAGTTGGCGCGTATCGGGCTTGGCTTTGCCGGAGTCGGAAAAATCCCATTCGAAAAGAGTTTGTAGAACTATTGACCTTGAAAGATGTCTTGCTGACATAAAGAACAAAAAAACTATTTAATTTTATTTAAAACGTACGTTTACACTAAACCTTTCGCCCGCGGTAGTGGCCAACTTTGGTTGCCCTGTGGCGCAAGTGCATATTACCCGATTCATCTTTCGATAAAGCGGGCTTGGCAAGCTTATGATGCGCACGCCTGTTGCCGGTATGGCCCCGGGTGCTTCGCATTCGTACTACCATAAAATTATTTTAGCAAATAAATCAGCAAAAAGAAAGACCGTGTCAACCTGGCAGGTTGACACGGTCACTAGAGAACGCCAAGCGCACGGCAAGCCGCCAAATAAGCTGGCTGATGCGAGTAAAAGAGCACCCGCCCCAAGGTTTTAGCCGAAAACCAGTACGGCGGACCGATTTCGTCGCCGTTATCACTAATCGAATGGCTACGGAGACCGCCTTGACAGTTGTCTATATTAACCAGAAATCCATATTTGGTGTGGTCTGGATTAACTTCTTGCTTCCAGATTTCCTTCCACTCTTGCACTACCAGACCCGTTTCTTCGAAGACTTCGCGGAATAGGGTCTGTTCCACTTTCTCGTCCAAATAATCGGTATTGGTACCGCCGGGAAATTTCACTTGGCGCTCAGTTTTCTGACCCGTACTCGGGTCTATCGAGCGGTAGTCGATTACCAAAAACTCCAACTCTTGGTCTTTGGGTAAAAAGCGCCAGATGATGGCGCATGTGTAATGGGTCATAAGAACCTCCTCTTTAAATTATACTACATAGTATGTCTTACTGTCAAGTTCTTTAGAAAACTTTGCCTGTGAATTATTGTTGAGCCGTATTTTTGAAGTGCTTCGCGATGCATCACTGTACCGTAACCCTTGTGCTGATGGAAACTGAATTCGGGAAACTTTTTGGAAAGCCGCACCATTCTCCTGTCGCGTATAACCTTGGCGCAAATCGAAGCAAGTGATATTACTGGAATCTTCTCATCCCCTTTTACGACTGTAAGCTGGTGTTTGAATTGCGCCGGAGCTTTAAGCAGACCGTCCAAGAAAATTTGAGAGTCTTCTTCTATTGCAAGCTTTTCTAAACATCTTTTGATGCCAAGACGTATAGCATAGACGACACCCTTCCTGTCTATAATTTTTTCTGATACTAACAAGACCGCAAAGTCGAGCAATTTCTCTTTTTTGGCTTCGAGCGCCAAGGCAAACCATAAATCTCTGTCTTCAGAAGTTAATTTTTTTGAATCTTTTATGCTTTTGAAAAAGTTTTTATTAAAATTTACAGGAATCTTAACAACTCCGACTGAGACAGGTCCTGCCAGAGGTCCGCGGCCCGCTTCATCGATGCCTACGACATAACTCATTCATAGATTATAATACTCCCATGCAAAAGTTTGTGCATCTTCACACGCATTCACATTATTCCCTGCTTGAAGCTCTACCGAAGATTCCAAATTTAGTCAAAAAAGCCAGGCTTTCGGGCTACGAAGCTTTGGCTCTGACAGACTCGGGCAATCTTTATGGCGCCATAGAATTTTATAAAGAATGCAAAGAAGCCGAGATAAAACCCATTATCGGGGTCGATTTCTACATGGCGGCGCGCTCCCGTACGGATAAAGAGGCGCGAGTTGATAATCGGCAGAGCCGCTTGGTGCTATTGGCCGAAAATTTAGACGGCTATAAAAATCTGCTTAAGCTGGTTACTTATTCGTATCTTGAGGGCTTTTATTACAAACCGCGCATCGACCGCGAACTCTTAGAAAAATACAATAACGGACTCATCGCTATCGCACGAGAACCGAAATATTATCGAGAAATTTTCGATAATAGATTCTATCGCGGCATCGGTCCAGACGACTTGGCGGTTTCACCGCCAAGTGACGGAATACCTATAGTCGCTACGTACAATGTGCACTATCTGGAGCCGTCTGATAGGCCGGTGCTGGAAACAATCCGTTCCATTCAAGAGCACCCTAACCGTTCCGGCACATTTGATGATGAAGCCGACCTTTCGTTCAGAACACCCGAAGAAGCCGTAGACAATTTCAAAAAGATTCCGGAAGCGCTTGAAAACAGCGTGAAAATCGCCGAGAAATGCAATTTGGAATTGGAGCTCGGCAAATGGGTCTTTCCCAATTTCGATATTGAGAGCGGCTTCGCTCCGGATGAAGAATTGCGCCAGCGCGTCTATGAAGGCTTCGCGCAACGCGAAGTGAAGAAGAGCGACGAGAATGTAAAGAGAGTGGAATACGAGCTTAACATCATCAAGACCAAAGGCTTCGGCAAATATTTTTTGGTAGTGGCAGACCTTATGTATTACGCTCGCAAGCACAGCATCCTTTCAAATATCAGGGGTTCGGTTTCAGGCTCTATGGTTACTTTCCTTGCCGGCATTACCAACATCGACCCGATTAAATATGAAATTCCTTTCGAGCGCTTTTTAAACCCGGACCGGCCATCTCCGCCGGATATTGATATGGACATCGCGGACAACAGGCGAGATGAACTTATCGGGTATGCCATAAAGAAATATGGGGAGGACCATGTGGCTCAAATCGGCACCTTTGGCACTATGCTAGCTCGCGGGGCCGTCCGCGACATCACGCGGGCGCTTGGATATTCATATGAGCTTGGAGATAAAATTGCCAAGCTTATTCCCTTTGGCGCGCAGGGTTTCCCCATGACTATAGATAGGGCAATGAAAGAAAATCCGGACCTTAAAAAACTTTATGAAGAAGACAAGGATACAAAAACTATTCTGGATACGGCCAAAAAGATTGAGGGCAATGCCAGACATGTTTCTGTCCACGCCGCCGGAGTTGTCATTTCGCCAAAACCGCTTATAGAATACACTCCGCTTCAGTACGATAATACTAAAGGCGAGAAAAAAATCATTACTCAGTACGATATGTATTCTCTGGACCCAAACGCCGGCGGAGATATGACGGTAGGCCTTCTTAAGTTTGATATCTTAGGCATCAGAAATCTGTCGATTATCGCCGATACCCTTGAGCGGATAAAAAAAATCGAGGGCAAAGAGCTTGAATTGGATAAAATACCAATCAACGACAAAAAAACGTTTGAAATGCTGGCGCGGGGCGAGACGGAGGGCACTTTCCAATTGAACGGCCCTTCAATGACGAGATTTTTAATGGACCTTAAGCCTACAACCATCCACGACATCAACGCTATGGTTGCTCTCTATCGTCCCGGGCCAATGCAATTTATCCCGCTCTTCATAGAACGCAAACATAAGCCTTCTCTCGTGCGATATCTCGACCCGGCTCTAAAGCCAATACTGGAGAAAACTTATGGGGTATTGGTTTATCAAGACGATTTGTTAATAATAGCCAAAGAAATCGCCGGATACAGTTGGGGCGAAGTGGATAAATTTCGCAAAGCGGTCGGCAAAAAAATTCCGGAGGAAATGCGCGCCCAGAAAGAGAAATTTATTAAAGGTGTAGTTGAACACTCGAAGTGGCCGCAAAAAAAAGCGGAGGAACTCTGGACATGGATTGAGCCATTTGCCGCATACGGCTTCAACAAAGCCCACTCCGTTTCTTACGGCTGGATTGCTTACATTACTTCCTACCTCAAAGCCAACTTCCCCGCCATTTATATGTCGGCGGTACTGACAGCCGAATCCGGAGACATAGAGACCGTCGGTATCATGGTTAACGAATGCAAAAGAATGGGAATCGAGGTCTTGCCGCCGTCAATCAACGAAAGTTTCTCGCAATTTAGCGTTATTGGTCCCGTGCCGTACAAAATCCGCTTCGGGCTAACCACCATTAAAAATTTTGGCCAAGATATCTCAAGCGCCATCACTGCCGAGAGAAAAGTTAACGGCAAGTTTAAAAATTTGGCGGACTTTCTCAGTCGGATTAAAAATAAAAATCTCAATAAAAAATCTCTGGAAGCGCTCATCAAATGCGGCGCGCTTGACGAATTTGAAGAGCGCGGCAAACTTTTAACCAATCTCGACCGGCTTCTCGAATATTATCGAGAAACAATAAACGCGCCGAAAAATCAGGAAGCGCTCTTTGAGTCTGCTTCTCTGCCGGCTCTTCGCCTTGAAAATGCTCCTGAAGCTAGCCAAAAGGAGAAGCTCGGCTGGGAAAAAGAACTGCTTGGCCTTTATATTTCTTCTCATCCGTTAGAGCCGTATCGAGAAAAGATTTCGGCGCTGAAAATAAATATCGAGAAATTGTCAAAACTTAGAGAAAACACCGAAACAGTTATTGCCGGCCTTGTGGAACAAGCACGGGATGTATTGACCAAAAACAACGAGAGGATGGTTTTCATGCGATTGTCTGACTTCTCCGGCGCAGTAGAAGTGGCTATCTTTCCCCGCGTGCTCAGCGAGTTTCGCGCCTTCGTCCAACCGGACGCTTGCATAGCCATCAAGGGCAGAGTCTCTCGCCGTTCGGGCGTTATTTCCTTCATTGCCGAAAAGATTAAGGCCTTGTAGGATGTATATCTATGGACGAATTAGGCGATAATGACCACCGGAGACTTGGGCAAGAACTTGGTTTATTTGTAATCTCTGACCTAGTTGGAAAAGGCCTTCCTATGCTTCTGCCAAGAGGAGCTGTGCTTAGAAGCGAACTGGAGAGATTTATGACAGAAGAAAAAGAAGCTTTAGGTTATAAATTTGTCTACATTCCCCACATAGCTAAAAAGGAGCTTTATATAAAGAGTGGACACATGGGTCGCTATGACGCCATGATGCCGACCATGATAGACGAAAATGGAGAGGAGTTTGTCATGAAAGCAATGAATTGCCCGCACCACTTTGAAATTTACAATTCATCGCCGAAAAGCTATCGCGACCTGCCACTAAGAATCGCTGAAAATACTACTGTCTACAGAAACGAAAAGAGTGGCGAACTTTCTGGACTGCTCAGGGTAAAAAATCTAACCCAAGATGATACCCACCATTTCATAAGACCAGACCAAATCGAATCGGAGATTGATATGATATTCGGGCTTATCAATAAAGCCTATAACATCTTTGGATTCAAAGATTATAAAGTAGAAATTTCTGTCAGGGATCCAAAAAATAAAGAAAAATATTTTGGAAATGATGAGGTTTGGGAAAAGGCTGAAAAAATACTTATAAATTCAGTAAAAAAATGGGGAGTGAGTTATACAGTGAAAGAAGGTGAAGCTGCGTTTTATGGCCCGAAGATAGATTTTAGAGCCAGGGATTCTTTAGGACGCGAGTGGCAACTAACAACTATCCAACTGGATTTCAACCAGCCAGACAACTTCGATATGAACTATGTGGGAGACGATGGGAAACTTCACAAGGTAGTTATTATTCATGTCGCAATTTTGGGGTCATTTGAACGATTTATGGGGGTCATCATTGAACATTACAAAGGCGCTTTTCCTCTCTGGCTCGCGCCGGTACAGGTAAAAATTTTACCGATCGGTAAGTCTCATTTCTTATACGCGACAGAAGTGATGGATAAACTTAAGCCTGAAAATATCCGAGTTGAGCTTGATGTCTCCGACGAAACTTTGGGCAAGAAAATTTCCAAATTCAAAAAGGAAAAGGTCCCTTACGCGCTAGTGATTGGCGACAAAGAACTGGCTGACAAAAAAGTTACCATCGAAAGCCGCGATAAAGGAAACCTTGGTGTATCCTCGATAGCGGACTTAATTTTAAAACTGAAAGAAGAAATTAAAGAGAAAAAATAATAAGAAATTGTATAGAAACCTCAAATACATAGTAACAATGCTATAGCATGCTTATTATGTAGTACAATATATTTAACAACATGGGAAAACTCGAGGAAATTAATAGAAAAAGGGTGAGAAAAACAAGAATTCAGGAAGCAATTCTTTTGGCTATTGTTTCCGGAGGCCGAATCGGAAGCGACATGCTGGTAAAACAAGTTATAGATTCTTTCTTGGAAACCAATTTCTTCGAGACTTCTCCAAGAAAAATGGAAACGGTAAAATCTGCTGCAAGCCGCCTTACTCGAAAGGGACTAGTAAAATTTGAGAACGGATTTTACTCTCCCACTATCTCAGGAGAAAAGTTGTGGAACGCATGGCAGATGTCAGATTATCAAATTAGAAAACCAAAAAAATGGGATGGTAAATGGAGAGTTATAATTTTTGACATTCCGGAAAAGAAAAAGAAAATACGCGAGCAAGTTAGGAAAATACTATTAAATGCCGGCTTTATCCGATTACAAGATAGCGTCTGGGTTTACCCATACGACTGCGAAGATGTTATAGGATTGATGAAAATTGATTTTGGCATTGGGAAAAATTTGCTTTACATGATTGTTAACCAAATTGAAGATGACAGATTTTTACGCATGGATTTCGGCCTCATAAAATAATACATAATAACAATGCTATAGCATTGTTATTATGTATTAGGAAGAATTTTGGGGAATTACTGAAGTTTTAACAACTTAAGCACTCGTTCTCTATCTGCCGCCCATAAAAATGTGCCGAGGCGGGGGCCGATATCTTTGCCGATAAGCAGATTATAGACGTCTTTGAAAAAGACCCGCTGTTCTTTTTTCAGCTCTTCGTCATTTAACTCTGGCGATTTTGGAATGCTATATACAAGCGCATCTAAGTTGGCGATGGTCGCTGCTTTATTCTTATCCAACTCATTATGGAGTTTTTTAACTTGTTCTTTACGTTCATTTGAAAGAGTTTCGATATAACCGACATTGGGAATCTCGTTTAATTTAATTACTTCACTAGGATTATATTTTGTAAGCCAGTTACGCGCGAGAATGAGCCTGCTGGAAATATTTTTGTCAGAGTAGTTTGTGCCGAGCGCTTTGAATACTTCCTTCAGTTTATCTTCCTTCCATTGCACCACTTGTCCGAAACCGACTGCTTGGCGAAACGGTACGGTATTTTGTTCCGGATGTTCTGCATCATATTCATCGTACTGCCGGTAAATTTCAGTATTAAACGCTAATTCGAAAGATTGGTTTGGCGACTTGCGAAAATATAGCCATTTCAGTAAATCCGGCTCATAAACTTCAAGAAGTTCCAATGGAGAAATGGCGTTGCCTTTGGAGCCAGACATCTTTGAACCAAGCCCTTGAATTCCCACAAATTTATACTCGACAAAAATTGGTGCGAGGTAATCGAATATTTCCTTAGATACGACTGACGATACGTCATAGCTTCCTCCGGGCGAAGCGTGGTCATGCCCGCCTGGTTCAAACACCACTTCCTCATGCTTCCAGCGCATCGGCCAATCGACTTTCCAAGCGATTTTTGCTATATGGTCTTTAGATAAATCGACTGTATCTTCCTTCCCCGTCTCGACACAGAAATATGTTACCTTTGAACTACCGTCGTAATCGATAATTTTAGTAAGGTCTTTGCCGGAAAAGCGGGAGTAGATTGAGATGGGGTAATAATTTTTTCTATACTCTTCCGGATCTATGCCCTTTTCGCCTTTTGCCTTATCTGACATGAATGAGAGTAAAATGTTTGCAATCTTCTCACGATTTCTTAAAACATGAAAAATTTGTTCGTCATAAACACCGCTTTCGTATAGAGAAGTTTGGTTTCGATATTCAATTTCAATGCCCAAGCGTTCCATAGCCTCAACAAAAGGTTTTTGGAAACGCTCTGCGTACGAAGAAAATTCTCCTTGCGGGTCGGGAATTTTGCTTAACGGCTTTCCAATATGTTCTGCAAAAGATTCCGGCACTCCGGCAGGCACTTTTCTAAACCGGTCAAAGTTGTCCCAAGAGAAAATCAGTCGCGTTTTCTTGCCCTTCTCCATGAGTGCAGACCTTACCATATACGCTGTCGCGATATCGCGAAAGTTGCCAAAGTGCACTACTCCCGATGGACTGATGCCGGCGGCGACCGTGTAAAGTTTCTTATCCGAATGCGCGGCAATAATTTCATCTGCCACTGCAGAAGCCCACGATGATTTATTTTTTACTTGGGAGAAATCAAATTTACGAGAGTATTCCACTAAACTATTTTATATCGATAATTTTATATGTCATCTCGCCCGACGGGGTTTGGAAACTGAATTCCTGCCCTTTCGGCTTGCCAAGCGCCGCTTGGCCCAGCGGAGAATGGATGGAGATTTTGCCGGTGGCGGCATCGGCTTCTTCAGAACCGACCACAGTGTAAGATTTCTTCATTTTATCGGCGCTTTTTTCAAGAGTGATAACCGAACCAATAGCTACAATGCTCGTATTCTGAGTGGAAATTATTTTAGCCGATTTTAATATCGCTTCCAAACGATTAATGCGGTCTTCAAGCACCGCTTGGGCATCGCGAGCTTCCTGATATTCCTGATTTTCCGAGAAATCTCCCAGAGACTTGGCATACTCAAGCGTCTCGGCAATTTCTTTACGCTTGCTGGTTTTAAGATAATCGAGCTCTTTCTCAAGTTCATTAAACTTCTCTTTGGTCAAGTATTCTTCACTTGTCATCGTGTTCGTAAGAGTTTACTCGAAATACTCCGGACTGTAAACTGCCATCCAATCAAACATTTGCCTCATGACCGAAGTGGCTCCCATGCTATTGGTGCTCGGTCCCTTCTCCATTACCACCGCCCAAGCGTATCCGGGGTTATCAAACGGAAAAAAGCCGACAGACCAGGAATGCACATATTGATTCTTGGTTCCCACTTCGGCCGTACCGGTTTTCGCGGCGGCGGCAATATAAGGCGCATTGAGACCAACGGAAGTCCCGGCGGTAACAGACCTCCTCATGCCTTCACGCACCACTTTCCAATCCTCTTTTCTCAAATTGATACTGCGCTCAATCGGAAACTTGTTGCCGCCAAGAAGAATGGATGGTCTCAAAATCTTGCCTCCGTTCGCTATAGCTGCCACCAATCGCGCCGCATTTAGCGGCGTCATTTGCGTGCCGTATTGGCCAATGACGGTAATATAAGTATCGCCAAGCCGCCAATTATCTCCGCCGAAGTTTTTTGCCTTCCACTCTGGCGTTGCAATAGTGCCGCCCACTTCCCCCTTAAGTTCAACTCCTGTTTCTTCATCCAAACCGAAAATTTTAAAATATTGGTCAAGAAGAGTAATACCCAAACCTTTTTGGTCGCCATAGCCGCCGCCTACCGAATAAAAATAGGTGTCTGAGGAAACAGCCAGCGCTTCTCTCATGTCCGTCCAACCGTGCGCTTTCCAGTCTTTAAATATTGTCGGGTGAGCCGGGTCGTACGGATTAGGCACGCTAATCTGGCCGATGCTTAAAATCTTTTTAGTTGGCGTTATAATGCCTTCATTTAAAGAAGCGAGGGCAACAATCGGCTTTAATATAGAACCCGGCGTATAAACTCCTCCAATAGCTCGATTTAGAAATGGTTTTGCGGGGCTTTGAAGTAAGCTCGTGATGAATTCTTGGTTATGTCCATCGGTTAAAATATTTTCGTCATATTCCGGAAAACTTGTTAAAGCCAAAATCTCTCCAGTTCTTGTATTCATAATCACTCCGGCTCCGCCGACAAATCCGGCCGTATGAGCAAGATTTTCTATTGCCTTGTAGAGCACTTCGGTAAGCTTGGCATCGATGGACAAGACCAGTTCTTCGCCGTCTTTAGGTTTATTGACTACCGATTCTGAAGTAATTTCTCCATGCACATTGGTTTCTTTGAGCTTGACACCGTTTATGCCGGAAAGTTCGTCGTCGAATACTAGTTCTGCTCCGTCTTGTCCGCGATACTTAGTCTCATAGTAAAAACCGTTTTTATCAATTTGGGGATATTTTATATAGCCGACGGTATGAGCGATGCCCCGAATAGGAGCGTATAATCTCTCGGCAAAATCATTTTCATTCTCTCTTATAGCATTGGTGGCGAGTTCGACTCGATTTCTATCAAGAATTATTCCGCGACTGGCAAACACCGTCGTTTTTTCCAGGCGGTTACTCTCGCTGATTTCGGCATAAACGGCGCCGTTTATGACGGATAAAATCGCAAGCTTTGACAGAAGAATAAGCGCTATAACGACAAGCGCTCCCTTCAATATGATAAAAAGAGAGTGGCTCATCGGCTTCTCAAGCCGACCTTCGAAACGACTGCTTTCAAAGCCCGGCAAATTGGCCGAATCGAGAAATATATCTTCGGGGTTGATGTCTTGATAGCTGTGACGCATTCTATGGTTCTATCAAAAACAATTCAATAGTAAAAATGTTTAGAGGACTTTTAGCCAAAATATCTTTGAAAGGGTCGGTTGGATTCATACTGATATCTTCCACAACTGCAAGAAGGTCATGAGATTTACTAAAGAGAATTTTGTCTTCCTTCTCAACTGAAACGTCTCTGGACACCCTTACTTTAAAATTACCGCCACCTAAGCCAATAGTTTCTACGGGTACACTATTTCTCTCTAAAATGGCGGATGTTTTCTCATTGACGGTTGAAAAAAGTTTTACCTTCGCCTCCTTGCCGGAAGATTCAGAAACTCTGCCTGCCAGAAGACCGTTCGGGAGAAAAGCTGGCGAGCCAACTTTGGCAACACCGCCGCTTTCTATGCTTACAGTAAGCATGTCGTATGGATTCTCCGGCGGACGCGACAATACTCTCGCAGTAATCACATTTTTACCTTCATGTTGCGAAATTATGTTATTTTCAAGTAGCGTGACTGTTGTTTCAAGAAAAATAACTCTTTCCTTAAGCTCTGCATTTTCTTTAGCTAATTCAGACTTGTTATAGAAAAGGATTTTGGCGGAAGCTATGCCATTTTTAACCATAGATATGACTCCAATTTGGTAGAGCATAAATATTAAAACGATGCAGAAGAAAATTCCAAGAAGTCTCTTTAATCTCTTGGAGCGGTATTGCCTGTAATTATTTCTTAATAGGTAATTCGCCTTCATGTTCGACAAGAATATCTTTGTAGCCGTCTAAGTCTTCCAAAATAATGCCGGTGCCTCTGGCCACCGCCGTCAAGGGGTCTGCGGCAACATGAACCGGAATGTTAATTTCATTTTCTAAAAGTTCAGGCAGCCCTTTAATCAGCGCTCCGCCGCCGGCCAAATACATGCCTTGGTGCATCACATCGCTCAAAATATCCGGAGGAGTCGACTCAAGCACTTCAATAATAGAGTCGACAAGGCTTTCCATCGATTGAGACAGCGCGTCTCGCACATCGTTATCCGTAAGAACAATTTCTTTCGGCAAGCCGGTGGCGAGGTCGCGGCCCTTGACTGGCATTTCAAGAGGAGCGTGAGTGGGAAGCACCGAGCCGATGCCGATCTTTACCATCTCGGCGGTCTTTTCTCCCAAAAGCACTTTGTGCTGATTCCTGACATGGGCAATAATATCAGAGTTAAATTTATCTCCTGCCACGCGCAAATTTTTCGACTTGACCACTCCGCCTAAAGAGATAACGGCGATATCGACCGTACCGCCGCCAATGTCTACCACCATATTGCCTATCGGTTCGCGAATGGGCATGCGCATGCCGATGGCCGCGGCCATCGGTTCTTCGACGATATGCACTTCACCCGCGCCGGCATTGCGCGTCGCGTCCCGCACGGCGCGAATTTCGACGTTGGTAATACCGGAAGGCACGCCCACCACCACTCTCGGAGCAAAGATTTTGCTTGAACCGACAGCCGCCCGGCTCAACAGATAACTAAGCATCTCTTCGGTGGTTTCGAAATCAGAGATAACGCCGTCGACCAAAGGCTTGATAGCCAAGATATGCTCGGGCGTGCGGCCAAGCATCGAACGAGCTTCGGTGCCGATGGCCACCACTTGTCCAGTCTTTTGATTAACCGCAACGACAGAGGGTTCATTAATGATAATGCCCTTGCCGCGAAGATAGACAAGTGTGTTAGCGGTACCTAAGTCTATGCCTATGTCGTGGCTGAAAAGTTGTTTGAGTTTTTTAAAATTAAATAAGCTCATTGATTAAATTTTCTAATGTCATTTCTCTGGTCTCGCCAGAAGCACGGTTTTTGACTTCCAACGTTTTAGATGCCAAGCTCTTCTCCCCAATGATAACTTGGGCGGGAATGCCGATGAGGTCCGCGTCGGCAAATTTTTCTCCCGCGCGCAAGTCTCGGTCATCATAAAGCACTTCAATTTTATTCGCTTCTAAAGTTTTATGGACTTCGTCAGAGAATGCTTTGGCACTCTCTGACAGAGATAGTAAATGAATACTGAATGGAGATATCTCACGGGGCCAGACGATTCCTTTTTTATCCGACAACACTTCTACCACAGTGCCCATGAGCCGGCCCAGGCCAATACCATACGAACCCATGACTACCGGTTTGTTTTCCCCGTTTTCATCTTTGAAATAGAGGCCTATAGCTTCGGAGAATCTAATGCCCAAAGGAAAGATATTGCCAACTTCCACGGATTTTTTCTCTTCTAGATTTTCTATGCCCAACTCCTTATTTTTTGCCTCCCTTTTTTCTTTATTAGTAATATAGATAGAATCTTCACCGGCATCGCAAATAGTCTGGAATTCATGGGAGATGTTTCCAAAACTTCCTCCGGAAGCGGTGGCGAAGTAAGTGCGATTTCCGATGCCTGCGCGATTAAAGATTTTTTCATAAGCAACTTTAACTTTATTATAAAAATTCGCATGTTCTTCTTCAGTACGAGAGAAAGAGTATAAATCCTTCATCAAAAATTCTTTTCCTCTCATAATTCCGGACTTAGCTCTTAGTTCATTTCTAAATTTATTTTGAAACTGATAGACATATGCCGGCAAATCGCGGTAAGAAGAAATATATTCGGCCATAATTCTCGTCAACGGTTCTTCGTGCGTAAATCCTAAGCCCAAATTACCGTCTGCAATTTTAAACCAAATATCGACAATTTTATCGTCCCAGCGATTCGTTTTTTCCCAAAGATTTTTATCTTGGAGAGCGGTTAGCTCAATTTCTTGCGCTCCCAATTCGTTCATCTCTTCGCGGATTATATTTTCAATCTTTTTTAAAACTCGAAGACCTAATGGCAGGTAAGAGTAAACCCCCGCCATTTCTTTATGAATAAATCCGGCGCGAGTAAGGAGAATGGCATTTTTGGAAATCTCATCTTTCGGCGCCTCCCGACGCGTTTTGGTAAATAGTTGACTTTGCTTCATTACGGAATCATTCTACCCGACCTCACCCGGCTCCGCCACCCTCTCCTAGGCGCAAGGAGAGGGCTGGGTGAGGTGAATTAGAAAATATTCCGCATGTCTTGGATGGTAACGGCAACCATGAGGATGATAAGCAGGGCGAAGCCGATAGTATTAAAAGCGTTGAAAACACTCGGTTTAATTTTGCGGCGGGTAATTGATTCAATAGCGACAAACACAAGCCTGCCGCCGTCAAGAGCGGGGACGGGAATAAGATTAATAATGGATAAATTTACGGAGATAAGCGCCGTAAGCATCATTAGCGACGAAGCTCCCAGCTTCGTCGCTTCCCTCACTATGCCGACTATACCCACCGGCCCGCTAACATCTTTGAAAGAAAAATGAAAAAGCGCTTTAAAAGTTTCGACCGTAAATCTTACGGTATCCGCAAAGCCTGTAAAAACGGAATGGTAAACAAGAGAAATTAAAATCCAAGCGAAAAGAAAATTAAACACCACTCCCGCCGCAAGCACCGCCGCTTGAATACTGCGATTTTTATTTTGAAAGCTTTCCCCACAGGCAAGACCTGTGGCTTCTACAGGTCTTGCCTGTGTTTCAACTTGGTTCTCCCCGAAAATTTTTACAAACCCTCCAAACGGCAGCCAATTTAGAGTAAACGGCGTCCCCTTCCAAACAAAAAGGTTTTTAGCGCGAGGCGGGAAACCGATACCGAATTCATCTACTCGGATGCCGAAATATCTTGCAACCAAAAAATGTCCTAATTCATGGACGATTACTAATGCCGAGAGAATGATTAGAAAAATAATTATCGACATTATTCTAAAATTTCCGCTTCTTTCTTGGCGGATAACTCTTCAAGTTTTTTGTTGATTTCATCCACCATTTTTTGCAAATCACTTTTCAAGCGAAACTTTTCGTCTTCGCTTAAATTCTTGCCCGCCCTATTAAGGGTTTTCTCCCGTTCCGTCCTTATTGCCACTCGCGCTTCTTCCAATTTCTCTTTTGCTATTTTCGAGAGCGTTGTTCGCCTATCAGCCGTGAGTTCGGGAAATGAAACCCTGAGTCCAGTTGCATCCACAGCTATCGACAATCCCAGATTTGACTCTCGTATCGCCTTATCGATATCTTTAATGGCCGCCTTATCCCAAACTGTCAGACGCAAAGTTTTCGGGTCTTCAACCGAGACGGTAGCTAATTGATTTATAGGCACGGAAGAGCCGTAAGCCGATACGGATACCCTATCTAAAATAGACGGCATGGCTCGCCCAGTGCGAATGTTGGTGTATTCTTTTTTAAGCCATTCTAAGGTTTCTTCGCTCTTCCTCTTAAATTCTCCGAAATCGTACATAATGCTATTTTAACACGAGCGCCAAGTGCTCAAGAATTAATCGCGCTGAAGCCGAGCGGTCGTCAGCAAAAAGCCTCAATTTGTAAATTTCTTCTCGGCGTAATAAAAACAAAAGCTCGTCGAGAAAATCGGATAAATTTTTTTCGTCGTCTATAAATTTTTTAACAAACGCTATCCGTTCTTTAATCGAGAACTCAATAAATTTCTTCGCTTCATTACTTAGCTGTCGGACAGCTAAGTGGCAAGTAATATGCATTCTGGAGCGCAAAGTAGGAATTATAAGACTCTCGTCTTTTACCGCGAGGAAAAAATAAGTTTCGGGAACCGGGTCTTCAAAAGTTTTGAGAAGCGCATTTTGAGCTTCAAGAGTTATCTTTTGCGGAGCGATTAAATAAACCTTTTTTTGTCCAAAAGATTTCCGCCCAGCTGACAGAATAAGCTCTCTCGCTTCATCAATACCGAAAGTGGCATTTTTAAATATGAAAAAATCTGGCGAACCCTTAAAGTCCTTTAATAACTTCTCTGTCTCTTCCGCGGCTCCTATAAGAAGATTAGCGTGATGATTGAACATCTAAAAGCTCTACCTGGAAAACCAGCGTTGCATTAGGAGGAATGGTTCCGACCCCCTTGGAACCGTATGCGTATTCCGGAGAAATAATGAGCTTTCTCTTGCCGCCGACTCTCATGCCAACCACTCCTTCGTCCCAACCCCTGATAACTTCCCCCGCTCCAAGCGTAAATTCAAACGGCATATTTCTATCAAGGGAACTGTCGAAGACTCTGCCGTCTGTCAAAGTGCCGATATAATGCACGGTAATCTTGTCTCCTGAAGCCGCTGCAGGGCCGGTGCCTGTTTTTAAATCTTCTTTTATAAGACGGCTCTGATTTTCTATTTGATTAGATTGTTTTAATTGAGGATTAAAAAAGCCGATTATGGTATCTCCGAACAAAACGTAAGCGATGAATCCCACCGCCACAAACAACGCGATTGTCTTATTTTTATTCATGCTTATATGATAAGATAAGGCAATGGATGAATCAACCGGCAAGATTGCGCCGAGCGCCAGGCAAGAGATGCACAGGCTCGCCAGAGAGCGTATTGCCGAAATCTCCAAAGAATTTAAAGAAGGGTTCGAGTTTCTGGAAAATTATCCCAAGTCGGTCACCTTTTTCGGCGGCAATAGAATTACCGAAGACAATCCGCATTACCAAGATGCCCGCACGCTGGCGGGAAGACTTGCTAAAGAACTCGGTTACAGCGTTGTGACCGGCGGCAGTACGGGCATCATGGAGGCAGCTAATCGCGGAGCCTTTGAAGCCGGTGGCAACTCCATCGGTCTGTTAATCCAGCTTCCCCACGCTCAAGTAACCAATAAATACATCAATGGCTCGTTTGCTTTATATTATTTTTTCGTGCGAAAGGTTTGTCTCTCATTTTCGGCCGAAGCGTTTATCTTTTATCCGGGAGGCTTCGGCACTTTGGACGAATTTTTCGAAATCATCACTTTGATGCAGACCCGCAAAGTGACCGATGTGCCCATCATCTGCGTCGGAAGCGAATACTGGAACAAAATTAAAGATTTTATGACCCAAGAACTGGCAAGCCGCGGCCTGATAGAAACCGGGGACGAAAATATATTTCAAATTACCGATAATCACGATGAGATTATCGAGATTGTGAAGAATGTACCTATACGCATCGTCATTTGACTTCTTAAGATAAAATGTTGTAGAATAAAAAGTAGAAATCTTGACTCCAGTTACCCCTCAAGTAGGACACTAGTTAGTGAATAATAATACTCCGAAGCACTCTGAAAGCCAATGCATTCTCTCGGTCGGTCGTTCAAGAAGGAAAGGATTTCATCTATTTCTTCTTGAG